>NZ_JBOIBY010000300.1:0-25651 GCF_050739655.1 Pseudomonas sp.
GAGTTCCTCCAGGGACGCTCGGCGTTCCGCTGACGACGCATGACGTGAGCCGTGTGCAACGGGTGCGGCCGCCAACCTGACAAACTTGTCATCTTCCCCTCATCCGCCTGACAACTTTGATCTACGATAATAAGGCCAAGCAACTCGGTAGCACTTCGAAACACACTCGCAGCGCCTACCCGCAAAAAACCCTCAAAATATGATTTTCGCCCGCAACCCGAGACCCTTCCCTCATGCGAACTCATTTACGTCTGGCTGCCTTGGGCGCCCTGTTGATTTCCTCCCTGGCCCAAGCCGCCGATCTGATCCCGATCGAGGTCCATCGTGATGCCAATTGCGGTTGCTGCAAGAAATGGATCAGCCATCTTGAGGCCAATGGTTTCAAGGTAGAAGACCACGTCGAAAGCAACATGAGCGAGTTCAAGCAACAACACGGCGTACCACCGCGCCTGGCCTCGTGCCACACCGGCTTGATCAACGGCAAATTCGTAGAAGGCCATGTGCCAGCCGATCAAGTACTGGCCCTGAGCAAACGCGATGACCTGTTGGGTGTTGCCGCCCCTGGCATGCCCATGGGCTCGCCGGGCATGGAAATGGACGGCATGAGCGATGCCTATCAGGTGATCGGCTTGAAAAAGAATGGCACCGACGTGGTGGTGGCGGATTACCCGGCCCATTGATTTTCAGCGCCTACACTGGCCTCTTCCTGGCCGCCTTCGGTGCCGCCACGTTACTGCCATTGCAGTCCGAAGCGCTGCTGGTGGGATTGCTGCTCAGCGATAAATATTGGCTGTGGGCGCTACTGGCGGTGGCGACACTGGGCAATGTCCTTGGCTCGCTGGTGAACTGGTGGTTGGGGCGTGCCCTGGAGCGCTTTCGCGACCGACGCTGGTTCCCGGTCAGCCCGGCCCACCTGGAAAAAGCCAGAACTCATTATCAGCGCTATGGTCATTGGTCACTGCTGCTCAGCTGGCTGCCGGTGATCGGCGATCCCCTTACCCTTGTGGCTGGCGTAATGCGCGAGCCACTGGGACGTTTCCTGTTGATCGTGACCTTGGCCAAAGGTGCTCGTTATGGCGTATTGGCGCTGATCACCCTGGGCTGGATGGGTTGAACCAACCGGTGTGGCGATTGCCTGTTTAATGTCGCCCTAATCATGCCGATCCAGCATCGGCGGATGTCCTTTGGAGTTCACCCATGCCCCAGACCCGCTCACACTGGCTGCCCGGCCTGCTGTTGACCGCTGCATTACCCGCCCTTGCGGCTGAAGGCCCGGCGTACGGCGCGATGTACGGCCCGCAGCTGCAAGGCTTCGAATATCCCTACACCGTCAAGCATTTTGCCTTCGAGTCCCAGGGCCAATCCCTGCAAATGGGCTACATGGACGTGGCCGCGCACGGCAAGGCCAACGGGCGCAGCGTGGTATTGATGCACGGCAAGAACTTCTGCGGTGCAACCTGGGAAACCTCGATCAAGGCCTTGAGCGATGCCGGCTACCGCGTCATCGCGCCAGACCAGATCGGGTTCTGCACCTCCAGCAAGCCTGACCACTATCAGTACACCTTCCAGCAATTGGCCAGCAACACACAGCAGTTGCTCAAGGCCCTCGGCATCCAGAAAGCCAGCCTCCTGGGGCATTCCACCGGGGGCATGCTCGCTACCCGCTATGCGCTGCAATATCCCGATCAGGTCGAACAACTGGCCCTGGTCAATCCCATCGGCCTGGAAGACTGGAAAGCCCTCGGCGTTCCGTATCGCACGGTCGACCAGTGGTATGAGCGGGAACTGAAGCTCTCTGCCGAAGGGATTCGCACCTATGAACGCAACACCTATTACGGGGGCCGCTGGAAGCCTGAATTTGATCGCTGGGTAGACATGCTCGCCGGCCTGAACAAAGGCCCGGGGCATATCCAGGTCGCGTGGAACTCGGCCTTGATCTACGACATGATCTTCACCCAACATGCCGCAATGCTGGGATTATCCTACAAGCCCCGTAACAGGCAGTCAATTCAAGACGTCTTGGTGGTGATGGAGACTGAAAAGCCCACTTGCACTGGCCCTCGCTTGTCTGTGTGGGACCATCTGGCATTGTCAAATAACATCCGTTTCATGGTTGAATCCGCGTGCTAGTCGTAACCCTGCCCTGCCTACCTATCGTGCCCAAACCGCTGCATAGCCAAGCCCTGCCAGCCTTCCAATCGTCGATTAATTGAAATTAATTTACTACTTGGCATGTATTATGCTTGACAGAATGCGATTCCCATGGGACAATAACCTATAGATAGAGATAAAAGTTTCTCTTCCAAGTTTTTAGGTTTGGACTTCGCTCCTGACCTTCTAAAGTTTCCCCTTCCAATTGGGGTTCCTCGCCAACTCTCTTTCTTCGATTTGAGGGAGTTTCATATTCTCGTTGGTGAATGGCGATACCAATACTAATTCTCCTACTGCCTGCCTACAGACCACAATCAGTTTGCTTATCTGCTTTTTCAAACTCTGGTTATGGTAATAGGCAAACTATTTGTGTGTTGTGAATTGTCATTGGGAAATGACAGAAAGAATCGGGCAGACCTAAAATCTGCCCATTTTTTCGTCTCAACTATGACTGCGTTCGCAACAAACAACATCAGCTACAACTACCCAATCCATACAATCACGGAGGCCACTAATGAAGGTCATGCGAATCTGTGCCCATTGTGGCACCAAATACATTACACATCTTAACACTTCTGAATACTGCTCCAGTTCATGCAGGGGCAAGGCTTACAGACAACGCAAGGGAAAGGAGGTAACAGAAAATGCCACTGAAGTTTGAAACGTGCAATTACTGCCTGATGCGATACGGTGCTTATACATGCCGTAGCCAATACTGCTCTGAAGCTTGCCGCAAAGCGGCTGCACGACTGAGAAAGCGACAAGCCGACAATCCAACAACCACCACACAATACTATTAAGGAATTTACCTTCCCATGATTCATATCGAAAACCTCACAATCAATATCAATACCCAAACCCCTACGATCATCGTAGGCAAGACCAGCGAACAACAGGCAGCTGAATATAGAGAACGTATTCAGCTTGAAGACGATACAAAAGCCGGTGCTATCAAACGAATGGTTTACCGTCAGCGTTTAGCAGACTGGGCACGTAGTCGCTTTGGTGATGACGTTGCAAATACTATCCTTGGAGGCAGCTACTAATGTTGATGATTCCAGCCTGTGCAACACTTGTCCTGTGCATCGCTTCAGGAATGATTGGGTTCGGACTAACCGCCCTGATCGAAGTCTTCAAACCAACCACAACCCACACAAACTAATAGGAGATACAACAGATGAAACTTAATATCCGCAAAGCAAATAAAGTAGAACGAGCCGCCTACGTTGCTCAAGCAATCGAATTGGCCCGCGTTGGAAAGCCAGCATACGAGGGCTCTCTTGACCCTACCGGGTCCACCGTATTCTATAACCGCACTTCTCATGAAGCCTTTGAGAAGTATGCTGATTTGAAAGCCGAAGGCTGGGAACTGGTTCACGAGATTCCTGTGCTTACTGGCGGACTACATGACTTCACAGCGAAGAAGCCAGAATCCTTGTTCCAAAAAGATATTCCCGCCATCACTGCTCGTGCTGAAGCCGCATATCAACGTGAGATTGAAAATCACAATGCAGCAGTGGCAAGACAAGAGAGAGACGAAGCTGAAGTAATGGCAGAGTTTGAACGCAGAGAAGCAGAACGCAAAGCTCAGCTCCTGGCCGATATTCGTGCTGATCTTTCTCAACAACAGAATCCAAGATTCAAACGCTCTGACGATAACGGCTACCAATATCGTTAACATGCGTTAGCAGCATCATCCGGGGGCATCGCCCCCAACAACTTCCAAAATACTTCCCATATCGCACACAACACCACCTAACTTATTCAGGAGATACCCCCATGCAAGAGATTCACCTAAAGCAACAACAAGCAACCATGCTGGCTTACATCTTTGCCCTGTGCTCTGACAACCCTAAAGAAAAACTAGTCGGAGAGCTTGGAGCATTTGAACTCATGCAAGAGCTTGACGAATACACATTGAACCTAGCTATTGAGTTCTATGCATCTCTCAAATCCAAAACTGAAGCTTACACACAAGGAGGTCATTAATGGCAACTACACTCCGAAGACAAGCCCTACGCCACTTGGCAGCAATGTACGAGACGGGGACTCAATACAGCGTTTATATGGTAGGGCCAGGAGTTAACGTATTGAAGTTCACTCGCTTCCTTCCACGCTTTCTAAAGCAACGCTTGAGCGTGCGTCCCAAGTATCACATCTTCTGGTTCGCCACTACAGAAGGTTTGTGCGTTGCCATTAGCTCAAATATGGCAGTACGTCGCATCATCGACGACTTCTACAAAGAAGCAGTGAAGCTTTGTTACGTCGAAGCGGCATATCAAATGTACATCGGCGGCAACAAAACGAAACTCACCTCGACCCTTGCAACCTTCACGAACCAATACCAACCACAGTTTGGTATTCGTACATTTGGCGGGAGCGTAGTAAGTCCTACAGCAGACCAAGCAGCAGCTAGATCGCTGGCAAAGAGATAATTCAAAATGAATGTAAATGAAGAAATCGCACGGCTAACAGGCAAGCTCGTATTTGATGTTAACAGTGCCCCGCTACAACGCTTCCAAGCCTTGATGGCTCGTAGCACACAACACATGGCAAAGATGGGAGCTGAGTACAACAAACTTGCTGCCTCCATGAACAAATCTTTGAAGCTCCAAGTTGATACGACAGCAATTGATAAGGCCAAGGCCAAACTCAACAACGCCTTGAGTCGAGAGCATCGAGCAGAGAGCGCTTTGGCGAATCAGAAACGTACAACTCTCACAGCTGAACTCAGTCAGCAGAAATTGAAGTTTGCAGGAACTAAAGAACAATCGAACCTAGTATCCAACCTTGTTAAATCTCAACAGGAAGGCGCTGTAGTGGCCGCTAAGGCTCACGCAGTACAGATGCGAGCCAAAGGTGTCACCAAGCAACAACTCGCCTCACAGAACGCTCTAACGGCCTCCCTGACCAAGCAGGCCAGGTTAGAAGCCATTGCCGCCAAGACTCGTGCAACTACCCAAAAGGCTAGCAACGCACACTTGATGACGATGACCAAGGTTCAACGTATTCAGCAAGTGATGAACCAAGCACAGACGACAGCCCAACAGCGAGCAGCAAAGCACAATGTACAGTTGGCAACACTGCAACAAACGGCAGCAGCCAAGGCCACAAACCAAGCTCAGAAAGATCAAAAGTTTCAATGGGCTCAAGCTCGCCAACAACAGTGGCAAGCAAACCAGAACGCCAGAAACTCACAAAGCTCCAGCGGCTTTGGTGCAATGGGTGGCCTGATGGCCCTTGGTGGTATCGGTGCTGTAGTTGGCGGCCTTACTGCCGCTATCGGTGCTCTCAACAATCGTATTCACGAACGTCAGGAAGGTGTGCAAGAAGCTCAAGGCTTTAACAACACATTTATGTCGATCAGCACAAACCCTGAGATCGTGAAGGCTTACCGTGATTCTTTCATCAAGAGTCAGAATGAAAACGGTGGTGCAATCGACACTGACACTGCCAAAGACTTTCGAACGCTGGCGATCAACATGGCAGCCGCTGGCAAGACCCTAGACCAGATCACCGACACTTGGAACGTACGTCAACAAGCATTCTCGGTTGCTGGAACTTCGAAAGAAGACAACAAGGAGCTTAACAAGCAGTTGGGCCAGATGGCGTCTGATGGTACTGGCGCTGCTTCTGATGCCAATATTATCAACGATAGAGCGCCCATGCTCACACCTTACGTTGTACGTGAGTACATGGCCGAGAAAGGCATCACGGATTATCAGAAAGGACTTGGTGCGTACAACAAAGACCTGAAGGGCGGTAAAGGCGTCAAATACGCTTGGTATGACAACGCAATGCGAAAGCTCGTCAAAGACAATGGCGAGTCTCTAGAGCGTAACCGCAACAGCGTAGCGTCTGCCCAACAACGGGCGGACAATCAAGTTTATCTGAATACGAACAACATCAACTCTGATGCTGAACTATCCCAAGTAATCAAAGATCGCATCCAAGCTGAACGCGAATTGAACGAAGCAATGCAGCCGCTCAAGACCTCCCTTGCACAATTCGATATTGCTCTTACAGGCGTAATGACTGGCGCTCTTCGCATGATGGCTGGAAAGAACGCTGATGGTAGCGAGAAGAGCGATCAACAGAAGACGCAGGAAAGCATGACAACGGCAGATACGCCAGTCTCTCTAAGCATGGTTGGCACGCACGACTATTCCAATGTTGATGGCAACTCCCAACATCAGGGTGGCCCTATTGGCGAGTTTTGGAACTGGGTGCTTGGCGTAGAAGACAAACGGGATAGTTACAAAAAGCAAGCGGGAGACTTAGCCAATCAGCCCCCTGATATTTGGAACCAGAAAGAGACGCCATATAATCAAGCTGTAATGCCGGGGTTCATGCCACAACTTGGACTCAACATGGAGGAATGGCAGAAGCAGGCAGGAGAATGGTCGAAGCTGACTCCAAATATCAATGACCAGAAAGAGACGCCGTATCGTCAGGCCACAGTCCCAGGATTTTTGCCACAACTTGAACTCAACATGCCCAACTGGCAAAAGCAAGCAGATGCCTTCAGTCGAGTGCAAGAGGCTGGTAAGGCTGCTGACCACACCAGTCAACAACCCGTCGGCGTACTGGCACCAGCAACCACCACCACTAATATTGCTCCTGTCGTCAATATTGAGGGAGCGAAAATTAACATCGAACTTCATGGCAAAGCTAATGAGGAAGATAGTGCATTGGTCATGGCCAAAGTCACTCTGGAACTTGATAAGCGAGACGCCAACATCCCTCAAATTGTAGATAAGGCTGTGGGCAACATCATCGGAAATGCTCGCTCCATGCAATCACAAACCCGCCAATAAGGGCTAAGGAGGTGAATACCTCCCGCCCTGCCCACTCAACCCAAAGGAGACAACCATTGACCTATATCAAGGTCGGAACGGTTTGGCTCGTATCTTTCATTTTCTTTATCGCACTGAGCTTTGGTATTTCGAACTACGAATCCAACTCAACCAAACTCTACATTGACCGTCGCATATCTGAGCAACAAAGCCACACGGACGGCAAGGCAATGGAACTACGTAGAGAGTACACGGATATAACAGCAGAACAACAGAAGACCAATCGGTATCTGATCTACATCACTTGCATGACCACTCAACCCATTGATGAGTGCAAGGAGCAAGATAAAGAACTCGGTGAGATACTGAGCAACCAACCACTACCAAACCAATAACCCACAACAACAAAAGGAAACCAAGACGACAGATGACAGAACGTAAGGCCAAGCCAACACTCAAGCTAAAAAAGAAAGATGCACCCATCGAAACCCCGAAGCTCGTAGAAACTACCCCAGTAGAAACCACTCCAGTAGAAACTATTGATTATGAAACCCCAGTATTCGTGAAAGAGGATACAGGACCATATGACGATAGCTATATCAGCTTCAGTGCTAACCGAAAGCATCAACGCAGTATCAAGCAACTCAAAGACCGGGAACGTGATAAGCACGCTTACCTTGACCAATACAACTAACAGGAGAAGCACCATGAGCTTCATGACCATCTACGCAGTCCCAGAGATTGCCAACGCACTACCTTACAGCCAGCTTACAACAGCGCCTGAGACGTTTCAGGCTGTAGCTGATTACACCGCCAAGTATGCAGGTGTAAACGTCTACAGCAACGCTACAGGGCTTCTAGCGAACGCCCACACATGGCTCTTCATGGGAATGAGTGAATCCCAGTTCAAAGCTCAAGTGAATAACTTTCTAGGAATTATCTAAGTGAGAGAATACAACACATACGATATGTACGGACTCCTACAAGGACTTCTGGGCGCTCTTGGCAAGCACGCCAATGCTATCCCACTGCAAGTGCGTGCAGACCTCGCCACAGCGTTTATACGGGCTCTCCCAGGGCATGCTGAAGATATACAAGTTGAAGCCACACAACGCGAGCCAATTCAACAACGAAGAGCACACAGAGAGCCAAAACCTGTAGCACCAAAACTTTCCCCACTCGGTGAAATGTTCGCACACTAACTCCCAGCCAACACAAGGAACTAAAAAATGTCTAGAAACTTCTACCGTGGATATTCACCCTCGCCCGGTATGCATCCATACAACCACGTCCCACCATTCAACGCGCTACGCTTCACAATCGACTTCACAAACTGTGCGACTCGTCAGGGTACTCAAGGTGATATTTATGTACGTCTGGAGAATCATCTAATCGGCACTCACCACACCTCAGTAGATGGAGGATGGACGGGCTTTATTATTACAGAAGCTCAAGCATTTTTATATACCATCGCTCCCGGCGCCGTGTTGACTTTCGTATCTAACGACGGTTACGTGCAGTGAAGCAATAATGCAAGGGTAGTTCATCTGCCCTTTTTCCCTTGGCAATACCTCCTGACTCTTCCCCACATCACACAAAGCTAGTGGTACGTCTCCGTATTGCCTTCTACTTCCCATAGAAGGAATAACTAAAATGAAATTCAAATCCAGATTCAACAACCCAACAACCAACACCAACTCTTTCCACACATCTGACGTCTACTTTACCCTTGAGCATATCAAGTGCATTACCGGCGATGAAAGATGGAGAACTATTCCCGACTTCACCCGATACGAAGCTTCTACAGGTGGACGCATCAGAGATATGTACACCTGCAAGATCGTCAAGCAGAACTTCAACCCGAAGCAACAGTATTACCGCGTAACTCTAACGGGTGACGATGGCAAGCGTGGAAACCAATTCGTTCATCGCATGATTGCCAAGGCTTTCTCTTGGGCTCGCCCACTAACAGAGGGAGACGGCTGGTTTGTAGATCACGTCAACCATAACGGTGAAGACAATAGACCTTGCAACCTCCGTGCTATCTCGGCAACAGCTAACGCCAACAACAAACGCCATCAAGTCAGATACGAATACGAAGAACAACTGCTGCCCTTGGCCCTGATCTTCGCTCAACGCTATGGCGTCCGTATCACCAGCAGCAGAAAAACTCTCCCCGCTTACAGTCGTGCTAGCCGCCTCCTGAAAGAAGGTCACACCCTCGACTACGCACTACTGAGTACAGAAGCAAAGTGCGGACTCCCTCAGTTCACACACCCGACTTTCCTCATCGAATCTCTCCCTTTCCCACTTGCAGCCTAACAGGAGCCCAACACATGAACGCAACTTACCAAACCATGAAGATCGAAACCGATCTTACAACCGGAGAACTCCTTGAAGTTGTTCGCACTTACAAGATCACTCCCTTCACCGTACCAGAAGACAACTACGGGCAACTTGCGACAGCACAGAAGCCCGTACAAGCGCCATTGAGCCTAGAGCATATGCAAGACGCTCTACGACTCAAGATTGCCATCAACGACGCTCATATCGAAGCACAGGAGCTGCCAGAAAGTAATGTGGTGGCCCTGCCAGCGAAGCGCGTCACCAGACCCAAGAAAGTGACGATCAACAACATCGCCAAGCACGTCATGTTGGCAGACGTACAAGAAGAGTCGAGCAATGGCAGCCCCCAACAAAACTGGGTTGAAGATTACGTCATGGGAGCTTGTTACACCGTTGCCAAGGCCAGCAATGGCAAGCTCAATGTGAACCCTGCCCACGTCTTCGCAGCGGTCAAGATGGATGTGATCAGTACGGAGTCTGTACGAGCTGCATTCAGGAATTTCAAGGGCGAACCACTCGGGAAAACTCAAGTGGCACTGATTGGGCAATGTGCAAGGTTTGCCCTGAACGGGATGCAGATACACCTTGATCGAAATCCTGGCCTGTACGATGCCTTGCAGGCCGAAGTGGATTTCATCACGGCGTACTACGAGCAGGATCAAATCATCGCTGTATCAGCCTGAAACCATTGAGCTAGAGCGTTATACAAGTGTTGATATATACAAGTGTTGATATAGTGTCGCATGATATAGAGAGCACAGCGAACGACCAGAAGCGCAGCGACTGGATATCATCGCTGCTGACTGGAAGCTGACCACCTGAAAGATATTCCGGGACTATAAAAGGCGACAGCCTTGGAAGGTCCACACAGTCAAAAAGATATTCCGGGACTATATAGAGACGGTACGTCTCAGCTGAGCACAGTCGGCGTAGCCGATGGTTTAGCACAGTCAAGGCGGTAGCCTGATGGTATTACTCTTGAAAGATGATCTTTTTTAGAAAAGTAATAAAAATTACTGATGAACGAAGTGAATCATTTCTAACCTAGTACCTACCATCAAGCTTGCTTGATAATGTTATACCCTTTGAACTACGTTCATGGTTTAGCACGGACAGGCGACAGCCTGAAAGCAACCTTCTTAAGTACGGGATTCACTGACGTTCATTAGTACCCGTAATAAACTTCAATTGTGATCCTTCCCACAGCTCACGCTGTTGTGTGCTAAAGCCTGACCCTCAGTCAGATGGGTGCTCAGCCGTGTCGGTGACGACACAATTATATGACCTGCTCAGTCGCTGATAACCTGATTACAACCTGATCCCATCCAAGACAAACCCATTCTCCGTGACAGTTTCCACACTGGAAGTACGCGGCATCTGAAAGGTGAGTCCCCGTACTCATTGGACTTGATTGCTCATTTGCTAAGCCGGATCGCTTCGCTCACACCAATAATCGTTTTTGTGCAAAATCGCATTTAACGGCATGCCCACCTGACGACCTTGTAGCACGTCAAACCCCCACTCAATCGATTCGCCCAAATCCACCAAATCTGCATTTATCATTTGCACGCACGTTCGTTCTACCAATTGACAATTCACTGGTTTTCTCCGTAAACTGCTTCCACACAACGGAGGATCACCAAATGAAAGTAGTTGCGTACATACGAGTTTCCACCAAGGGCCAAGGGGATAGTGGCCTGGGTCTTGAAGCTCAACGCGACTACATCACCCGCGCCGCTCAACAGAATGGCTGGGAAATCATTGGTGAATTCATCGACGTGGTATCGGGCAAGCTGGCAATCGAGGATCGCCCTGAAGGCGCCAAGGCTTTGGCTATGTGCAAACAGCAGAACGCACAGTTGGTTGTTGCAAAGCTGGATCGTCTGTCGCGTTCCGTGCATCACATTGCAAGGTTGATGGAGCAGACAGAGTTCAAGGTCGCCACCATGCCTCAAGCCAAGACATTTGAACTTCACTTGTTCGCAGCACTGGCACAACAAGAACGAGAGTTCATTTCAGGTCGTACCCGTGAAGCTCTGGCAGCCCTTCAGAGTCGTGCTGATGCTGGTGATGCTGTAGCAGTGCAGAAGGTAAAGAACAGGTCTGACGCACTCGCCAAAGGTCGTGCAGTCGCTGATATCACAGCAGCCAATGCAATCCGTATGGATAAGATCGCCAGCTACCAAGCAGCCATAGAACCACACCTCAAGTCCTGCCTTCACGACAAGATCAAAACCCTTCAGTCAGTAGCCGATTGCCTCAACGCTAAGGGCCATCGTACTGCTCGTGGTAGCGAGTTCACACCAACGGCAGTACGTCGCCTCATGCTGGCTTTCAACGTCTCGTTCTGATGCTGTGAGAGCCTCCAGCGGCACCCAACTTATTATGAAATTGCTCAGCTTTCTGATTGAGCCCGGCGCTTTCGGTTAAGCACCTAGCTTGCCTAGCTTACTTTTCCCAGCCCTGTGCTAGAGACGACCGAAGAGAGCCACTTATTTTTGGCGGCGAAAAAGGAGATTCACACAGAAGTGCTCCCCTGCTCCCGAGGCAGGAAATCTCACCAGCAAATCCACTAATAGACAGCCCTGCCACCACCCTGCCACCATATGGCTCGCTCACCACTAAACGGAGTTTGCTGTGTCGACCAAAAGGTTTGTCGGAATAATTCTTGCTGCCGGGATCGCCTTCATCGTCATCACTGGCTTGATCAACTCTCCCGGCTCCGTGATGTCAAGCCAACGAACTCTTAGTCCTCAGGACGTTGTTAACGCTGGCAGGGAGAAGCGCCAGAAGGAAGCCGAGCGGATTGCCAACCTAAGCTCCTACTCCGCTCACGACATTGCAGCGGCGTACAACCGGAACACTGTCGCAGCAGACCAGACATTTAAGGGGCAGCAATTCAAAGTTTCTGGAACGGTCGTGAGCATCAACACTGACTACCGTGATCGGCCTTATGTAACCATGAAGGGCGGTGTGAATCGGTTCAGTGACCCACACTTCACCATTGTGAAGGAAGAGGAAAACTTTGCAGCCACCTTGGAGCCGGGTTCTGTGGTCACACTGGCTTGCACTGGCAAAGGCGATGTGGCGAAGACACCAATGTCAGGTGATTGCACGTTCGTGTGGTAACGGATTGGAAAAGCAGGCGACCTTCTTACGAGTGATGCAGTGCGTTGAAGGTCACACCGTTTCTTACATTGGAGATGAGCAATATGGCAGCGGAAGGCAAGCAATCCCCGTTCACTTTCAAGAGTATTGCCCTCTGGATGTTGGGCGTCTTCTTTTCTTCATGGGCCATCCCAAAGTCTCTGGACTATTTCTTTGACACCACCCTTCTGAACACCATGATGGACTGCCTGCTACGTGCGTGGAACTGGCTATTGCTTGATACGTCAATGCCTATTTGGTCGCTGCTCATGCTTAACGTGGTTATCATCGGCACGTTGTCTGTTGCGATTTACTACTACCGCACCACCAGCCGTGCCTACGGGGACTTGAATGAAGCAGAGCAAACAATTTACAAACTTCGCAACCCTGAAGCTCCCGCATTAAGCCGTTCGCAGGTTACTGTTTTGATGAGCTTGGCAAACTTGCTACAGGGCGGGTTACTCATAAGCACACATTTTTTGAGTGCTGGCTCCGGCCTTGATTCATTAGAGGTTGAAATCGTTTTGGAACAGTTGGCAGACCAAGGCTATGTTAAATTTCCGAGTGAAAATGTGACATCTGCACGCATACCAACCCTCACACTGAAGGGAAAAGAGTATGTACAAGCTCGCCGCAAGAGAAACGCTGAGTTGGCTGAGCAGAAGAAAGCGTTGCCTGAAAGCAAAGTAGAGTGACCACAGCCCATCAATGCACGGCGACGTTCTAGGAGAGGTTTTACTCCCACCGATCCGCCCCTAAGCCTTGTTCTATAAGGGCTACAGCCATTTTCAGTGTGCAGCTTCACACAGAATGTGTGCGTCACGTCCTCTTGGTAAGGTCAAGTGGACCAATCTGCGAAGCATCTACAGCCTTCAGTTTTGAAGTCTTCCCTTTCCGCTGGATTGGAAGCTTGATTCTCCTTCCATCTGGCAACAGGATTTTGTGTACGTCATCCGCCCTGCCCCAACCTTCATAGATGAACGTCTCTTGCTCAAACGTCACACGCCCGTCTACATGGCACACAAGTTGATAGCCGACAGACTGTAGAAGTGCGTTCGCCTTCATTGGGTCTTTGGTGAAGTCTTTGATGTTCGTCACCTTGTCCATGATGCTTGCTGGATTGTCAGTTACCAAACCTTCTTTTTCTGCCCGTAGCACCCTGCGTTCTGCCTGAAGGCTCGCATATTTACTTGCCAAGTCTTCGCCATCACCTTCATCAAGGTTTTCCATGAAACCGATGATCCGTTTGATTTTCTTGTCCACTTCACCAATCTCGCCATCAAGCTCCATGCCACGTTTCTGTGAAGCCGTGAGCTGCTGACCCTCAAGCGCCTTCATGATGTGACCACCATTCGTAAACTGAAAGGCAAGTTCAATGATCGGCTCAGGGATTGAACGATTGTTTGTGCAACCTGTAGCACCCCGGCGTGCCCTGCTGGAGCACTCCATGGAAGTGAGGCCGGTAGCTTGATAATGCTTGGTGTTGAAGTTCTTCCCGCATTCAGCACAGACAACAAGGCCAGTGAAACGGTGCTTTGTGGGAGCGCCCCTAGGTGCAAATTTCTCTTCCATTCTCTTCTGTACGCGATAGAACAGCTCAGGTTCGATGACAGCCGGGTAGACGCCGGGAATCCCATTCCACTCGCCTATCGCCGTGCGGTTGGTCATCCAACGCTTCACGGTAGACGGTGCCATACGTGCAAGGAGTGGGTTCGTGTTCCCTTCAAAGATGCGTTCAAAGATTCGCCGTTCGCCAAGGCCAGATGCGTAGTCTTCAAACGCCTGCTTCACCAGTGGTGCAATCTCTGGAATCAACTCGCCTTCAGACGTGAGCCAAACAGGTGTGTGTCGCTTTGGTGTGATTCCATCCGCTGCTAGCTTCTTTCGTGACGTGTAGCTGGCCTTCATGCGACGGCTCAGAGTGTCGGAATACTGGTAAGCCTGTTGCACCTTCGCCACCAAGAGAAAAAGGTGGTTGCTGTTAGCTGATTCTCGGTTGTACCTGATGCCATCGTCTAGGGTCACGATGTCTACACCCCTGCTCACGATGCGAGACAGGAGCGGCAACATTTCCATAGGCTCAAGACGGCCTACACGATCCATCGCTTCAATTAGAATCACGTCACCCGGTTGAATGCTTCCATTCTCGACAGCCTCAAGGAGCAAGCCAAAGCCGCTCTTGAGGTGCTTCCCGCTGAAACCAGAGATTCCCAAGTCCTTAAAGCTCTCGCTCGACAGGGTGAAATCTGGGTTAGCTGTGAGCCAGCTCGCAAGCATGGCCTGTTGTCGCTCATGGCTGCTACCCTTCGCCTGCTTGCCAGTTGAGAAGCGTATATAGGAAATGGCCTTGGACATCGTAAACCTCAGTGTTTGTTGGACTTGCGGCCCATGGATTGGAGTCTATCACTCTTCTACACATTGCCGCTTCCTTCACCCAGCCGGTGTACTACGAGTTCCAGAACCTGAAGATGCCGACCCTGTTGCTGATCGGTACATCCGATACCACGGCCATCGGCAGCGATATCGCCTCGCCCGAGGTCAAGGCGAAAATCGGTCATTACGATGTACTCGGCAAACAGGTGGCCAAACTGATCCCCCACTCGACCCTGGTCGAATTCCCCGGCATGGGCCACGCCCCGCAGATGGAAGAACCGGCGCAGTTTCACAAGGCCTTGCTCGACTGGCTGAACAACACCAATCCCGTGCGTTAATTGAGGTAAGGCTGATGGCTGTACAGATCGCAGTGCTGGATGACTGGCAGGATGTGGCGCGCAACGTGGTCGACTGGTCGACGCTGGAGGACATCGGGCAGGTGAGTTTCATCCATGACTACCCGGCCGATAACGAAACCCTGGCTCAGCGTCTGCAAGGGTTTGAAGTGATTTGCGTGATGCGCGAGCGCACGCGTTTCGATGAAGACCTGCTGCAGCGTTTGCCCAAGCTCAAACTGCTGGTGACTGGCGGTATGCGCAACGCGGCCCTGGACTTCAGGGCCGCGGCCGCTCTGGGCATCCAGGTGTGCGGCACCGACAGCTACAAGCACGCCGCGCCGGAACTGACCTGGGCGCTGATCATGGCCGCTACACGCAACCTGGTCGCCGAAGCCAACGCCTTGCGTGCCGGCCATTGGCAGCAAGGCCTGGGTGGTGATCTGCATGGCAAGACCCTGGCGATACTCGGCCTGGGCAGCATTGGTCAGCGCGTCGCGCAGTTCGGCCAGGTGTTTGGCATGCGCGTGATTGCCTGGAGCGAAAACCTCACGCCTGAACGGGCCGCGCAGGTTGGCGTGACCCATGTCAGCAAGCAGGAATTGTTCGAGCAGGCTGATGTGTTGTCGGTCCATCTGGTCCTGAGCGACCGCTCCCGAGGCTTGGTGGACGCGCAGGCACTGGGCTGGATGAAACCCACCGCACTGCTGGTCAACACCGCACGTGGGCCTATCGTCGACGAAACGGCTTTGATCAAGGCTTTGCAAAAGCGTCGCCTAGCGGGGGCAGCGCTGGATGTCTACGAGGTCGAACCATTGCCCCCGCAGCACCCGTTCCGGACCCTGGAAAATGTGCTGGCCACGCCCCATGTCGGGTATGTCAGCCAGCAGAATTACCATCTGTTTTTTTCGCAGATGATCGAAGATATTCGAGCATGGTCTGCCGGGGAGCCGATCAGGTTACTGAACTGATACCGCGTGTTCGGCACAAAACCCTGTAGGAGCCAAGCTTGCTCGCGAAAGCGGTGTACCTGTGACGGACCTTTTCGCGGGCAAGCCTTAATGCCGGTCAGTTAAGGAATTGTAGGAGCGAGCTTGCTCGCGAAAAACGCTAACGATGACGCGAGCATCCTGAATGGTCGCGGCGTCTACAGATTTTTCGCGAGCAAGCTCGCTCCTACAGGTGATCTTCATCGCTTAACTGACCGGCATTAGGGCAAGCCTCGCTCCTACAGGTTCTGCGTCGTTCATAAATAATGCACCTGGCACTACACCCTGTAGGAGCTGACGAGTGCAACGAGGCTGCGATCCTTTGGTTTGTTTAAAGCAGGATCAAAAGATCGCAGCCTTCGGCAGCTCCTACCAAAGCACGCACCGCAATGGTGCAAAGCAACTGTTGCTCCACGCACAGTCATATGACATTTGTGCATCGAATTCGCACTTTCGTACCCGATAAACATACCCTTCGTCGGGGCGTCAGCCCCTCTATCCTGCACGTCCGTACCTCTAAGAACCGATTGTCGAACAATTTTGCCATCTGACCTTTACCGCTCTAAGTTCTGGCCTATGCTCCTGTTCGCGATGCGAAACCGGTCGGTCACAAAGTGGAAAAAAAGTCGAAACTTTTGCCCCGCGTGATCGGTCGACTCAAAGGTAGGTGAGTTGCGACTGGTTCATTCTTTGCAATGGCTACTCCACCCATTCTGCTTCTGCACATTTGGGCAGCGCTTGCTACCCCATGTGCGGTGCGTTCGCGCGCGCCACGGGAGTTGGCCATGAAATACCGTATGCCAGAGCTAGGAATTAGACCAACAAGACGGGAGATTCATATGATCAGTGCGGCTTTAGATGTTCAGGGTGAACGTGCTCATCAGCACGTCGGCGAAACCAGCACAGTGGTAAGTGCACTCACTGCCCAATCGATCAGTATTCCCGGCTCCAAGACGCTGGCCCCGGTAGCCAGCCAGAACCCCAACAAGAAAAAAGTGCTGTTCGTCACCTCGGAAATTGCCGATCTGGTGAAAACCGGCGGCCTGGGCGACGTTTCCGCCGCACTGCCTCGGGCCATGGCGCACTTGCACGATGTGCGAGTGCTGATCCCCGGTTACCCGCAGGTGCTGCACAGTGAAAACCCGATTCATATCATCGGTGAGCTCGGCGGGCATGCCGCGCTGCCACCGTGCAAGATCGGGCGCATGGACATGCCCGATGGCCTGGTCATTTACGTGTTGATCTGCCCTGAACTCTACGAGCGCGAAGGTTCCCCCTACGGTGCCAACAATGGCCGTGACTGGCCGGACAACCATATTCGTTTCGCCCGCCTCGGCCTTGCCGCCGCCGATATCGCGGCCAACCTCGCACAGATTCACTGGTGCCCGGACCTGGTGCACGCCCACGACTGGCCTGCCGGCCTCGCACCCGCCTACATGCACTGGCGTGGCCAACGTACCCCGACGCTGTTCACCATCCATAACCTGGCTTACCAAGGCGTGACCAGCCTGGGCTCGTGCCCGGAACTGGGCATCCCCCATCACGCGCTGCAACAGGAAGGCATGGAGTTCTACGGCAAGATGTCGTTCCTCAAGGCCGGCATGGCCTACTCGAGCCACATCACCACCGTCAGCGCTACCTATGCCCAGGAAATCACCACGCCCGACTTCGGCTGTGGCCTGGACGGTTTTCTCGCCTCCAAGACCCAGCAAGGCTTGCTCAGTGGCATCCCCAACGGCATCGATGAAAGCTGGGATGCCGCCACCGATTCGCACCTGCTTCACCCGTTCAGCATCGGCGACTGGGATGGCAAGGCCGCCAACGCGGCCCATGTCCGCGAATTGTTTGGCCTGGAAGACTCCAAAGGTCCACTGTTCGCCGTGGTTTCGCGCCTCGTGTACCAGAAAGGCCTGGACCTGACCGAAGCGGTGTCTGAATACATCGTCAAATCCGGTGGCCAGATTGCGATCATCGGCCGGGGCGAACCGGAAGAAGAACAGTCGATGCGTGAACTGGCCCTGCGTTTTCCGGGGCAGATCGGCGTGCGCATTGGCTTCAACGAAACCGATGCCCGCCGCATGTTCGCCGGCAGCGACTTCCTGTTGATGCCATCGCGTTATGAACCTTGCGGGTTGAGCCAGATGTACGCCCAGCGTTTCGGCTCGTTGCCGGTGGCGCGCAATACCGGCGGCCTGGCGGACACCATTGAAAACGGCATGACCGGTTTCCTGTTCGATGAATCCACTGTGGAGAGCTATCAGGAAGCACTGAGCCGCGCGTTCAAGGTCTTCGCCTTCCCTGATTTGCTGAATGCCATGCGCTGCCGGGCAATGGCCGCACCCTTCAACTGGTGCAAAGCCGTCGAACCCTATGCCGATCTCTATGAACAACTGGTGGCCAAGGCCCTGGGGAAATCGCACAAACAGTAAGAGGCTTTCAAGATGCCGTTACGGACCCTTGAGACCTGGCCCCACGGCGCAATCATGCTGGACGCAGAACACACGCGATTTGCGTATTGGGCGCCAGATGCGTTTTACGTCAGTGTCGAGTTGGAAAATGGACAGTCCTTGCCGTTGCTGCCTCAGGCTGACGGCTGGTTCGTGATCAATACCCGCTGCCCGGCGGGTACGCGCTATCGCTACAACATCGATGGCGAAATGGAGGTGCCCGACCCGGCCTCCCGCGCCCAGGCTGGCGATATCGACCAACCCAGCGTGGTGGTCGATCCGCTTGGCTATGCATGGCAACACAGCGCCTGGCTGGGGCGGCCCTGGAACGAAGCAATGATCTACGAGCTGCACGTGGGTGCCCTGGGTGGGTTTGAAGCCGTCGAGCAGCATCTGGCGCGCCTGGTTGAATTAGGCGTGACTGCGATTGAGTTGATGCCGATCGCCCAGTTCCCCGGAGACCGCAATTGGGGTTACGACGGCGTGCTGCCCTATGCGCCGCAAGCTTCATACGGCTCACCCGAACAACTCAAACACTTGATAGACACCGCCCATGGCCACGGCCTGGCGGTGATTCTCGACGTGGTCTACAACCACTTCGGTCCGGACGGCAATTACCTGTATCGCTACGCCAAGGGTTTCTTTCGCGAAGACAAGCACACGCCGTGGGGCGCGGCCATTGATTTTCGCCGGCGCGAGGTGCGGGATTTCTTCATCGACAACGCCTTGATGTGGTTGCTGGAGTACCGTTTCGACGGTTTGCGCCTGGACGCGGTACATGCCATCGAAGACCCGGACTTCCTTCAGGAGTTGGCGCAACGGGTGCGCCAGCAGACCGATTCGGCGCGTCATGTCTGGCTCATGGTGGAAAACGAACACAATCAGGCCAGCTTGCTGGAGCAAGGTTTCGATGCGCAGTGGAACGACGACGGCCACAACGCCCTGCACGTGCTGCTGACGGGCGAAACCGACGCCTACTACGCCGATTATGCGCAAAAACCCACCGAACAACTGGCCCGCTGCTTGAGCCAGGGTTTCGTCTTCCAGGGCCATATCAATCGCCACGGCCAGGCGCGTGGCGAACCCAGCGGGCACTTGCCACCCAGCGCCTTCGTGTTGTTTTTGCAGAACCACGACCAGATCGGCAACCGCGCCTTCGGTGAACGCCTGCATCAACTGGCCCATCCCGAGGCGTTGAAAGCGGCCACCGTGCTCTTGCTGCTGTCGCCGATGATCCCGCTGATGTTCATGGGCGACGAGTTCGCGGCCGAGCAACCGTTCCTGTTCTTCACCAGCCATCACGGTGAGTTGGCACGCTTGGTTCGTGAAGGTCGACGTAATGAGTTTGCAGCGTTCAGCGCATTTACTGATCCGCTTAAACGCGAACAGATTCCCGACCCGAATGCGCCACAGACCTTCGAAGCATCCCGGCCAACGCTGTCGGCCAACGAACCATCGTCGGTCGAGGATTTGTACCGTCAACTGTTGCAAATCCGTCACCGGCAGATCATCCCGCGGTTACCTGGGACCCAGTCGCTGGACGCCAGCGTGTTGGCAGACGGTGCCGTGAGCGCAGGCTGGCGGATGGGCGATGGCAGTCAATTGCGCATTGATTTGAACCTGAGCAACACACCGGTTCCCCATGCTCCGCCCACCGGTGCTTCGCTGCTGTTCCAATACCCCTCACAATCGGCAAGACGGCTGGAACAAGGCACCTTGCCCCCGTACTGCGCACTGGTCAGCCTCACGGCCGCAACCCCTTTGCTACCCCTTGATGGAGAGCGCCAATGAGTGACGCGCAACTGGAAATCCTGGCCAACCGGGCGGGCCTGGCCGTCGACTGGATCGACGCTAATGGCCGCCCGCAAAAAGTCGCTCCCTCGGTGTTGCGCAACGTCCTCACCGGCCTCGGCCACCCGGCCGGCAGCGCCCAGGAAATCGACGCCAGCCTGCAGGAGTTGCAACTGTCGCAAGATACCCTGCACCTGCCGCCATTGATGACCGTGGATGTCGGCGCGGGGCTCAACCTGAGGCGCTACTTCGAGCCCGGAACGCCCTGTGAGATTCATCTTGAAGATGGTTCGCGCCTGAGCCTGAAACTCGATGCCGACGCCGTTCTGCCGGGGCTGATTCCGGTGGGTTACCAGCACGTCGATATCGATGGACAATCCTTTACCCTGGCTGTGGCCCCCGAGCGCTGCTACAGCGTGGGCGATGCCGTGGACAGTCCCATCCCGCGAACCTGGGGCTTGAGCGTTCAGCTATATGCCTTGCGACGTGCCGGCGACGGCGGGTTTGGCGATACCCAGGCTTTGGAAGACCTGGCGCGGGTAGCTGGCGAGCGCGGTGCCGATGCACTGGCGATCAGTCCACTGCACGCAATGTTCGCCAGCGATACTCAGCGCTACAGCCCCTATTCCCCGTCCAGTCGTTTGTTTCTCAACAGCCTTTACTGCGCGCCGGGCGCCATCCTCGGCGAGCGGGCGATGCGCACGGCCATCGATGCCACCGGGCTTGGCGACGAACTCAAGCATCTGGAGGAGCGGCCATTGGTCGACTGGCCGGCCGCTGCCAGTGCCAAATATCGGTTGTTGCAGGCGCTGTACGAAGGTTTCGTCCAGGGCGAACACCCCTTGCACGAAGACTTCAGCAGCTTTCGCCACGCCGGTGGCGAGGCGCTGGAAAACCATTGCCGCTTCGAAGCCATCCAGGAGACTTGCATCGCAAGGGGTGAAAACCTTGACTGGCGCCAATGGCCTGAACAGTGGCGCAACCCGCGCAGTGCCGCCCTGGCTGAATTTGCCGAAGAGAATGCCGGACGTATCGGCTTCTTCGCGTTCTGCCAGTGGTTGATCAGCCGGTGCCTTGAGCGTGCGCAAGCCGCCGCGCGCAGCAGCGGCATGAGCATTGGCCTGATCGCCGACCTGGCGGTGGGCGCCGACGGCGGTGGCAGCCAGGCCTGGAGCCGCCAGGACGAATTGCTCGCCTCGCTCACCGTCGGCGCACCGCCCGACATCCTCAACCGCGCCGGCCAGGGTTGGGGGATCTCGGCCTTTTCGCCAGAAGGCCTGGTGCGCAATGGCTTCCGTGCGTTCATCGAAATGCTGCGGGCCAATTTCGCCCATGCCGGTGGCTTGCGCATCGACCACGTCATGGGGCTGCAACGACTGTGGGTGATACCCAATGGCGCACCGCCGGCCGACGGCGCCTACCTCTATTACCCGGTGGACGACCTGCTACGGCTTCTGTCCCTCGAATCCCATCGCCATCAGGCTATCGTCCTGGGCGAAGACCTCGGCACCGTTGCCGAGGGCCTGCGGGAAAAACTCAGCGCCCGTTCGATGCTGGGCATGCGGGTGCTGCTGTTCGAACAGGACAACACCCACTTCAAACCCATCCTGGACTGGCCGGACAACGCCCTGGCGACCACCAGCACCCACGACTTGCCCACCCTCAATGGCTGGTGGCATGGCCGCGATATCGACTGGAACGCCCGCCTGGGCATGGTCGATGCCAGCGGCGAAATCGAATGGCGCCAACATCGCGAACGGGAGCGCGAAGGGTTGCGCCGGGCATTGACCCAAGACCCGCAGAACTTTCGCGAAGAGTCCCATGAAACCGATCAGGTGCTCGACGCCAGCGTGCGCTTTCTCGGCCATACCCGCGCCCCACTGGTCTTACTACCGCTGGAAGATGCGCTGGGCATTGAGCAACAGGCCAACCTGCCCGGCACCGTCGATACCCACCCGAACTGGTCGCGACGGCTGCCCGGATACAGCGAAGCGTTGCTCGATCACGCCGACGCGGCCCGCCGTCTGGAGCTGCTCGCCTGTGCGCGACTCCAGGCGGCCGAGCGTGACCAATGACTGATGCAACCACTCAGTCTGTGAGGGCCACCCTGCGTCTGCAATTTCATAAAGGTTTCACCCTGGACGATGCGATGCCACTGGTGCCGTATTTCGCCCGCCTTGGCATCAGTCACGTCTATGCTTCACCCCTGCTGAGCGCCCGCGCCGGCTCCATGCATGGCTATGACGTGGTCGACCCGACCACGATCAATCCGGAACTGGGCGGTGAGCCGGCACTGCGACGTCTGGTCAGCGCCTTGCGCGGGCAAGGCATGGGGCTGATCCTCGACATCGTTTCCAACCACATGGCCGTGGGGGGTGGCGACAACCCCTGGTGGCTGGACTTGCTGGAATGGGGTCGGCTGAGCCCCTACGGCGAGTTTTTCGATATTCAATGGCACTCCTCCGATCCCTTGATGGAAGGCCAGTTGCTGCTGCCGTTCCTGGGCAGCGATTACGGTGTCGCCTTGCAGGACGGCACCCTGCCCTTGCGCTTCGATACGCAACAGGGCGCGTTCCATGTCGAGCACTACGAACATCATTTCCCGATCTGCCCTTCGGATTATGGCGATCTGCTCAGGATTGAGACAACGCTGCCTGCCGAGCAGGCCGAATCACTCAAATCCCTCGCGGATCGGTTCAGTACGCTGAGCTACCAGAGCGATGCCCACGGCCTGGCGATCCCGCTCAAGGAAGAGCTAAAGACCCTGGCCAGCGACCCAGCCACCCTTGCAGCGATCGAACAACAACTGCGTACCTTTGACTCGCTCACCGCTGACGGTTTTCAGCGCCTGCATAATCTGTTGGAGCGCCAGAGCTATCGCCTCGCCAGTTGGCGCACGGCGGCGGATGACATCAACTGGCGGCGCTTTTTCGACATCAACGAACTGGGGGGGTTGCGCGTCGAACGCCCGGCCGTGTTCGAAGCGACCCACGCGAAGATTTTCCAGCTGGTCGGCGATGGTTTGGTTGACGGCCTGCGCATCGACCACATCGACGGCCTCGCCGATCCTCGGGGCTACTGCCGCAAATTGCGGCGGCTGGTCGACAGACTTTCACCGGGCCGGCATCTGCCGATCTATGTCGAGAAGATCCTCGGCGAAGGCGAAACCCTTCGTCTTGACTGGTCGGTGGATGGCACCACTGGCTACGAGTTCATGAACCAGCTGTCGCTGCTGCAACACGATCCACAGGGCGAGCATGCCTTGGGCGAGTCCTGGCAGCGGTACAGTGAACGCCCGGCCGATTTCAATCAGGAAGCACAACTGGCCCGTCAGCAGATTCTCAACGGTTCACTCGCCGGCGATTTTGAAAGCGTCGCCCAGGCTTTGCTGCATGTGGCCAGGGATAACTTGATGACCCGCGACCTGACCCTTGGTGCGATTCGCCGAGCGCTACAGGCATTGATCGTGCACTTCCCGGTGTACCGCACTTACATCAGCCCGTTAGGGCGCTCGGCCGAGGACGATGCATTTTTTCAGCAAGCCATGGACGGTGCGCGACAAACCCTGGGTGAAGCGGACTGGCCTGTCCTCGATTGCCTGGCCGGCTGGCTGGGTGGCGAGCCATGGCGCAAGCACCCGCTGGGACGCCAGCGCAAAAGGCTTAAACATGCCTGCGTTCGCTTTCAGCAACTGACCTCGCCGACGGCGGCGAAAGCCGTGGAAGACACGGCTTTCTACCGTTCGGCCGTCTTGTTGTCGCGCAATGACGTGGGCTTCAGTACCGAACAGTTCAGTGCGCCGGTCGCCGACTTTCACCGGGAATGCATCGATCGCCTGGAGTCCTTCCCGGACAACTTGCTGGCCACCGCCACCCATGACCACAAGCGTGGCGAGGACAGCCGCGCCCGCCTGGCCGTGTTGAGTGAGCGCAGTGCATGGTATGCCGATCAGATCGGATTGTGGCGCGCCCTCGCCCGCCCCCTGCGCAGCGACGATCAACTGCCTTCGGCCGGCGATGAGCTGATTCTCTATCAAGCGATCCTCGGCAGTTGGCCGCTGGAGCTGCGTGCCGATGATCAACCCGCCCTGCAAGCCTATGCCGAGCGCCTGTGGCACTGGCAACAAAAAGCCCTGCGCGAGGCGAAAATCCAGAGCAGCTGGAGCGCGCCAAACGATACCTACGAACAGGCCACCCAAGGGTTCATCCAGCGCCTGCTGTTGTCGCCCGAAGGTGAGCTGTTGCGCTCGGCGCTCGGCAAGGCTGTGCAAGCCATTGCCGCTGCCGGTGCGCTCAACGGTTTGGCGCAAACCTTGCTGCGCATGACCGTGCCGGGGGTACCGGATCTCTATCAGGGCAACGAATTCTGGGACTTTTCCCTGGTCGATCCGGATAACCGCCGGCCGGTGGACTACGTCAGCCGCCAACAGTCTTTGCAGCAACCGGCCCAACCGTCCGAGCTGTTGGCAGACTGGCGCGACGGGCGCATCAAGCAAGCCTTGATTGCGCGCACCTTGAACCTGCGTGCCGAGCACGCCGAACTGTTTCGACGGGGCACTTACCAGCCTCTGGAAATTGTCGGCAGCCAGGCGCATCGGGTGCTGGCGTTCGTTCGAGAGCTTGAGGGCAAACGGGCCATCGTGATCGTGCCGATCCGTTGCGCGCCCTTGCTGGAAAACAGTGCTGTCCCACGGGTGAGCGCGCCGCAGTGGGGCGATACGCGGATCAATTTGCCATTCATGACCACTGACGAAAATTTGAAGGGACTTTTTTCCAGCCTCGCAGTCACAAAAAACAGGGAACTGATGATCAGCGATGCGCTGGGGGACTTCCCGGTCAATCTCATTATCCAAACTACCCACACTTGAGTTCAGTTCAGGAGCATTGCGATGAGTACCGACGATAAACGCATCCGCGAATTCGCCTATCAGATCTGGGAGTCCGAAGGAAAACCCGAAGGCCAGGAAGCCCGCCACTGGGACATGGCGTGCAAACTGGCGGAAGCCGAAGCCCTGGCTCCGAAAAAGTCACCGAAGACCGCCGCCAGCAAGGCAGCACCGAAAAAAACCGGCGACGCAAAACCAAGTCCCGACAAGACGCTCAACGGCAAGACCGCCGCACCGAAGACCAAGGCCAAACCGGCGCCAGCTGCGAAAGTGATCCCGCCGGGAGAAAAGGCCGTCGAGAAAAAGCCCCGGGCTGCGCGAAAACCGCCCGCGGTCTGATCAGGCCAAAAACCTACCTGTGGGAGCGGGCTTGCTCCGGGCGGCGTTCCGA
>NZ_JBOIBY010000301.1:0-1473 GCF_050739655.1 Pseudomonas sp.
AATGTGAACTACGCGCGTTAGGAACATCTATCAAGCTGCGTGCCAATGCGTATTTGCGCAATGCACCGGTGCCCAAGAATGAAACACCCACCACCAACGCCAACAACCATATTGTGTTCAAAGGTCAACTTCCTGAAACAGCCAAAATCAATTCTGCAATTGAACCGGCACTGTCATAAATCAGCTTAGCGCTGCCTTTCCTTGTAGTAGTTGGCAGCCGAGACAAGCGCCTCATCGACGCTGACCGGAGGAGTCCAGCCCAGCAATTCCCGAGTTTTGCTTATATCGACTTGCAACGAACCGCACAGTCGTTGCGACAAAGCCTGCTTGCCCAGAAGCTGTGCACCGCGCTCAAGCAACACGCTCGGCACAGGCAGCAAGCGTGCAGGTTTACCCAACGCCTGCGCCATCCGCGTCAACAATTGTGTCGTGGACAAATCTTCCCCATCGCTGACGAGGAAGGTCTGATTGGCAGCGGCCGGATGGCGGATGCAGGTCACGATCAAATCAGAAAGATTGTCGAGCGCGACCAGGCTGCGCCGATTATGGATAGCCCCGAATGGCAAGGGTATTCCCTTGTCCAGCCAACGCATCATGTTCAGGAAGTTGGCTCTGACACCCGGGCCGTAAACCAGCACCGGACGGATGATCACCACTTCCATCCCGGAGACACTCGCAATTTCGCGCAGCCCTTGCTCGGCCTCCATTTTCGAAATGCCATACGGATCGCCAGGCGCGGGTGTCGCGTCAGCGAAGTAAGGCTGATTGAGCGGCGTACCTTCGCCATTCACCTTGATCGAACTGATGAACACAAAGCGCCGAACACCCAACGAGGCTGCTTGCCGAGCGAGGCTTAGAGTGCCCTCGACATTGACCTTACGAAACGCCTCCAGCGGATCGGATTCAGTGTCATTCATGACGTGAACGCGAGCCGCGCCATGAATGACAACCTCCACCTGATCCAGCGCCGGCGACCAATCGGTATCAGCGCTGAGCCCGGCGGTTCGAATGGTAGTAACGCGCGACGGACAGTCAGGCAAGGCGTGCCCACGAATGGCTGCCACCGGCTCCAGATCGTCAGAGGCCGCCAAACGGCCCAATACTGCGCGACCAACGAAACCCGTAGCACCTGTCAATAAAACACGCATTTTTGAAACCTCGACGACGCTCAGGATTTCGACCAGACAGTACGATTGATGTAGTCGGTGTAACTCAGCACGACCCGAACTACCTGCTTCGACACAGGACCTGCCTGGTAATCCCTCACGACCGGGATAACACGCTGAGTACGATCGTGTTGGCTGGTTACCACACGTACGGCATCCAGAACGCCTTCCACTTTCAGGCCACTCATGATGAGGGTGCCCTCATCCATCCCTTCTGGGCGCTCGTGCGCATTACGAATAGTAATGGCAGGCAAATTCAGAAGAGAGGCTTCCTCGGTGATGGTGCCGCTGTCGGACAGCACGCAGA
>NZ_JBOIBY010000302.1:0-6309 GCF_050739655.1 Pseudomonas sp.
CTTCAGGACGCCGCGTTCATTCAGAATGTCTGCGTTATCGTTAAAGATTTTCGCGAGCAAGCTCGCTCCTACAGTGGTCTTCGTTCGCTTAAGTGAACAGCATTACGGCCAGGCGCCGGGTTTTTCGTTTCTGTCACCAGGGTGCTGGAACGTTTGGCTGTAGGACGCCTCGAAACTCATACACTCCTGAACAAGTGAGGCTCGCCATGACCCCGGAAACCGAAGGCAAGGAAGAGAAGGGTTCGAGTGGACGGCCATTCATCAACGATCCTGGCAATGAAGATCCGGGCTCCCTGATGGATGACGCGACTGTACCGCTCAACGATTCCGATGATGCGGGCGACGTCGGAAATCTCGAGTTTGAAGAAGAAGATGATGATGAAGACGACGGCGGTCAGGAGGATTAATGACCGTTGTTGCGGCTTCGACCGCTGGTCTTCCTGATCGAACCCGTGCACTGAGACTTTCCTCGAAGGGTCAGGGCCTGCATTTCAGGCTCTTCGAGAGGTGCACGATGAACGCTGACCCGAAAGACTCCGACACCGACGAAACCCCCGAGTATCCGCTGCCTTCTCCCACTGATCCGTTGGATCGTGACCAACGTCCACCCGATGATGACGCAGGTGTCGAGCAGGTGCCCAGCGAAGACATCAAGCGCACGGATGTCGAGACCGCGCCGCTGGATTGACCCTCAAGATTGCCCATTGCTCTATGGCAACCCCGCTCGCTATGCTGCTGAAACCTTTAATCAGTCACGGAGCCGGCCGTACCTGAGCCGCCCGGGATGTCGTTAAAAACGGATCAGATGCGATGAATGCACCGCGCAAAGAATTCGGCCCGATCAAGGCCGTGATTTTCGATATGGACGGCTTGCTGCTGGACACCGAGGGCATTTACACCGAAGTCACGGCGACGATCGCCGCGCGTTATGGCCGTACTTTCGACTGGAGCGTGAAACAGAACATCATCGGTCGCGGCGCGGGTGATCTGGCGCGTTATGTGGTTGAGGCGCTGGATTTGCCGATTAGTGCCGAAGAGTTTCTGCTGATCCGTGAGCCGCTGATGCGCGAGCTATTTCCTACAGCGCAGGCGATGCCCGGCGCACAGGAGTTGGTCCGGCATCTGAAGGCCCACAACATTCCCATTGCGGTAGGCACCAGTTCTTCGAGCCAGTCGTTTGGCCAGAAAACCACGTTGCACCGCGATTGGTTCGCGTTGTTCGACTTCGTTGTCACCGCCGATGATCCGGAAGTAGGTGCGGCGAAGCCGGCGCCGGATATCTTCCTCACCGCCGCGCGGCGTTTGGGTGTTGCCCCGCAGGATTGCCTGGTGTTCGAAGATTCGCCGTTCGGTGTGACGGCGGCGAAAGCGGCAGGCATGACAGCGATTGCGATCCCGGATGCGGCCATGGCCGATGAAAAGTACGCACATGCCGATGGCATTCTTCGTACGCTCAAGGCATTCGTACCGGGTGCCTGTGGCTTGCCGGCGCTTGAGTGGGCCTGAAAAAAGCAATGTGGGAGCGGTGCTCCCACATTCAGGATTGCGTCTGACTTATCAGGCGCCAAAACCACCATCGATGGTCAAGCTCGCGCCCGTGATGTAGCCAGCTTCGGGACCGGCGAGGTAAGCAACGAAACTGGCGATCTCTTCGACCTCTCCATAACGCCCTACAGCCATCAGCGGGATCAGGCTTTCGGCGAAATCGCCCTGTGCCGGATTCATGTCGGTGTCGACCGGGCCGGGTTGGACGTTGTTGACGGTGATGCCTTTAGGGCCAAGATCCCGGGCCAAGCCCTTGGTCAGGCCGACCAGTGCCGACTTGCTCATGGCATACGGGCCACCACCGGCGAAGGGCATGCGATCGGCGTTGGTGCTGCCGATGTTGATGATGCGGCCGCCCTCGGTCATGTGTTTGGCTGCCGCCTGGGTGGCGATGAACACACTGCGGACGTTGATGGCCAGGGTCTGGTCGAAATCTTCAAGCTTGAATTCTTCAAGCGGTGCAACGGCCAGCACGCCAGCGTTATTGACCAGAATGTCCAGTCGACCAAAGGTTTCCACAGTCGCGCTCACAGCGTTGCGAATGGCCTCGGCGTCGGCGCTGTCGGCCTTGATAGCGAGGGCTTTGCCGCCGTTAGCGATGACGCTGTTTTGCAGCTCTTCGGCCTTGGTCGTGGAGCTGACATAAGTGAAAGCTACTGCCGCGCCTTCTGCGGCCAGGCGTTTGACGATGGCGGCGCCGATGCCGCGGGAGCCGCCTTGAATCAAAGCCACTTTGCCGCTGAGGTTCTGAGTAGTCATGTTGATCTCCAAAGTCCCGAGGCGAGATGTCTCGGTTGATGGAGCCTAGTATCGATTCAGGATTACACGCTGAGTAGACGGTAATTGCGATAGTCTGTGTAAACCAAAAGTTTATAGTGGCAACTATGGAAACCTTCAGCAGTATCGAATGCTTTGTGCGCAGCGCCGAGGTTGGAAGCTTCGCCGAAGCTGCGCGGCGCCTGAGTCTGACCCCGGCTGCGGTGGGTAAAAGCGTGGCCAAGCTGGAGGCGCGGCTGGGTGTGCGGTTGTTTCAGCGCAGCACCCGCAGCCTGACACTCACCGAGGCTGGCCAGCTGTTTTTGAGTGAAGTCAGTGCCAGCCTGCACACGATCCAGAATGCCGTGGCCAACCTCGCCAGCGCCGAGGGACGCCCGGCAGGGACGTTGAAAGTCAGCATGGGCACGGCGTTCGGGCGCTTGTACGTGGTGCCATTGCTTGGCGAGTTTTTGCAGCGTTTTCCGGCGATCAATCCGGACTGGCATTTCGATAACCGTCAGGTCGACCTGATTGCTCAAGGTTTCGATGCCGCGATTGGCGGTGGATTTGAGTTGCCGCAAGGTGTGGTTGCGCGAAAGCTGACGCCGGCCCATCGTGTGTTGGTGGCGTCCGCTGATTATTTGGCGACGCGCGAAGTCATCTTAGAGCCCGATGATCTCAAGCATCACGACGGCATTCTCATTCGCTCGCCGCAGACGGGGCGCGTACGTTCCTGGCAGTTGACCAGTCGCACGCAGCAGCACAGTCCGTTGACTCTCAAGACACGAATGACCATGAGCGATTCCGAAGCGGCTTGTGCCACGGCGGCTCAGGGTTTGGGCATTGCGCTAGTGAGCATGCCGTTCGCGGTGGGCTATCTGGAGGCGCGGACGCTGCAGCGGGTGTTGCCGGATTGGTATGTCGATGATGGCAATATTTCTATCTATTACGCCGAGCATAAGCTGTTGCCGGGAAAGACCCGGGCGTTTGTGGATTTCGTGATTGAGCAGTTTGCGCAGCAGGGGTTGGGGCGCAGGTTTAGTGCTGTATGAGTCTGACTCGGCACCGAGTCGCCCCCTTCGCGAGCAAGCCCGCTCCCACAGGGGGATTTGTGGTTGTCACAAATTTAATGTGAGAGCGGGCTTGCCCGCGAAGAACGATAACGCGGTTTATCTGGCAAACCGCTCCGCCCAGCCAATAATGCGTTTCGGCCTTGGTGTCGCATACGTGCGCACCTTGGAGGTCGACAATCCCAGTCGCACCAGCGATTCAGCAATGGTGACCGCCGCCGTCACACCGTCAATCACCGGCACGCCGGTACGCTGGCGAATTTGCTCATCCAGCCCGGCCATGCCACCGCAGCCCAGGCAGATCACTTCGGCTTTATCCTGGGTCACTGCCAGTTCCGCCTGATGCACGATCGCCTCCAATGCACGTTGCGGCTCGTGTTCCAGTTCCAGCACTGCCAGGCCGCTGGCTCGCACTGACGCGCAGCGGTCCCAGAGTCCGGAGAGTTTCAGGCGGTCCTCGATCAACGGCACAGTACGGTCGAGGGTGGTCACCACCGAATACGCATGACCGAGGAACATTGCGGTGCTCGCCGCCGCATCGGTAATGTCCACGACCGGCACGTTGAGCAATTCCTGCAAGCCTTCACGGCCGTGTTCGCCATACCCGGCCTGGATCACGGCATCGAAGGGTTGATCGTAGGCCATCACCCGATCCATGACCGCAATGGCAGCCAGGTAGCTTTCGAAGTTGCCTTCGACGGAGTCGGCGCCGAAGTAGGGCGTCAGGCCAACGATTTCCGTTCCGGGCGCGGCCACTGCCTGAGCCGAGCGGGCGATGGCCTGGGTGATGGATTCGGTGGTGTTGACGTTGACCACGAGAATTCGCATGGGAAGTCCTTATAGCGGGTGGTTCTGCGGCCCGAGGTTGCCGGGCCGCGATGGAGTTAATGGCTGACGTTGTCCACAGCGATGGCTTCGCCGCTGACGTCTGCGTAGTGCGGTTGGTGTTTGGCAATGATCAGGTAGAGCATCCCTGCGATACCGGCGCCAATCAGCCAGGAGAACGGCGACACGCTGTGAAAACCCGGTACCAGTGCCAGGACAATCGCGATCAAGGCTGAAGGAATGAACGCTGCCACGGCGCGCAGATTGACACCGCGGCTGTAGTAATAAGCACCGTTCGGGTCTTCGCTGTACAACTGCGGCACGTTGACCTGACCTTTTCGTACAAGCCAGTAGTCGACCATGATCACGCCATACAACGGGCCGAGCAGGGCGCCCAGGCCGGACAGGAAGTACACGATCACCAGTGGGCTGTTGTAGAGGTTCCACGGCAGGATCAGCACGGCGATGGTGGCGCTGATCAGCCCCGCACGGCGGAAGGTCAGGTATTTGGGTGCCAGGTTGCTGAGCACGAAGGCCGGCGCGACGAAGTTGGCCATGATGTTCACCGCCACGGTGACGATCAGGAACGCCAGGCAACCGAGCACCAGGAAGAAGGTGTTGGGGATCGAGGCGATGATCTCGGTCGGGCTCTCGATGATCCGGCCATTGATCTGAAATTGCGCACCGCACAGCAGAACGGTGATGGCCGCGAACACCAGAATGTTCACCGGCAGGCCCCAGAAGTTTCCGATCTTGATGGTTTTGCGGCACGGGGACGAGCGTGCGAAGTCGCAGAAATTCAGGATCAAGGTGCCGTAGATCGCCAGCCACAACGCGCCACCGGCGAAGATATTGCGCCACATTTCGCCGCCGGTCAGCGGTTCGCGGATTGACCAGGCGATGGTCGCATCGGCTTGGAAATACATCCACGCGGCGAGGGACGCGACAGTCAGCAAAATCACTGGCCCGGCGAACGCCTCGTAGCGGCGCACCATTTCCATGCCATAGGCGAGAATCGCCAGCTGCACGAACCAGATTGCCACAAAGCACACCCAACCCAGGGTCGACAGACCGAGGATCGAGTCGTGGTCATATTCGGCGAATCCGGGGTGGACGGCGGTCAGTAACACTCGGAATACCACTGATGCCAGGTACGTCTGAATGCCGAACCAGGCGATGGCGATAACGGCACGGATCAACGCCGGAATCTGCGCACCGTGGATCCCGAAGCTGATGCGGCTGATGACCGGAAACGGCACTCCGGTCTTCTGGCCCATGTAGCCGGAGAGGTTCATGAAGAAGTACACCAGCGCCGCGCCGATCCCCAGTGACAGAAGAATCTGCCAGCCGCCAAGGCCCAACGCGTACAGGCCGATGGCGAACGAGTAGTTGGCGATGTTGTGCACATCGTTGGTCCACAGGGCGAAGATGCTGTACTTGCCCCAACGCCGGCCTTCGACCTTGGTTGGCGCCAGGTCCAGGTTATGCAGGCGGGGACTGAGCACCACGGGGCATTGCTGTGTTTGATCTCTGTGGGTGGAGTGGGTGGAGGGCAGATCCAGCGCAATATTGTTGTTTGAGAGACTTGTACGCATTCCGGCAGGCTCCTGATGCTCGACTCCGCGATGACTGTGCATGAGCGCAAGGCTCGGCAATCTTCGTCGCGGGTAGCGAATATCATTGGTTACGGGGCATCTGCAGCCTGTACGGGATAGGGCGCTTCAGGCTTGCGGATCTAAGTGTTTTTATGTTTTGAGACGATTGTATACAAAACATGTATGCACTAAAGCCAGATCTGTGCCATTCGGGAGATCTATGCAATGCGCCGCTCATTTCGTTTGGTTATGGCTTTTCGCCAAGTGGCTGAAAAATTTGGGATATAAATTGACCTGTTGAACAGGTATTTATTTTTTGAAGGGGATTAGCAGGATTCTGCGAGTGCAGTGCAGGCGTTGAAATGTAACTTTAGGGGGCGCAGAAACAAAAAGTGCACACATAAATGACACCGATGGTGACATTCGTGTGTACACATTTTTTCGGGGCGCAGATAACACTGTGGGAGCGGGCTTGCTCGCGAATGCGGAGTGTCAGTAGACACAGTGTTAGATGACAC
>NZ_JBOIBY010000303.1:0-6589 GCF_050739655.1 Pseudomonas sp.
TGCTGGCCGCCTTGAAGCTCAGTTTCGGCACCGCCCTGTGTGCCGCGATCATCAACGGCATCATCGGCACGCTGCTGGCCTGGGTATTAGTGCGCTATACCTTCCCTGGACGCAAAGTCATCGACGCAATGATCGACTTGCCGTTCGCATTGCCCACGGCAGTGGCCGGTATCGCCCTGACCGCGCTCTATACCCCCACCGGTCTGGTCGGTCAGTTTGCAGCGGATATGGGTTTCAAGATCGCCTACACCCCGCTGGGCATCACGCTTGCCCTCACTTTTGTGACACTTCCATTCGTAGTACGTACCGTACAGCCAGTATTGGCCGATATCCCACGAGAAGTGGAAGAAGCGGCGGCGTGCCTGGGTGCAAGACCGTTGCAGGTGTTCCGCCATATCCTGGTGCCGGCATTGCTTCCGGCATGGTTGACCGGTTTCGCCCTGGCCTTTGCCCGTGGGGTCGGCGAGTACGGATCGGTGATTTTCATCGCCGGTAACATGCCGATGAAAACCGAGATCCTTCCGCTGCTGATCATGGTCAAGCTCGACCAGTACGATTACACCGGCGCTACCTCCATTGGTGTACTGATGCTGGTGGTTTCTTTCATTCTGCTGCTGCTGATCAACTTGTTGCAGCGGCGCATCGAAACCCCATAAGGAGGCGCACACATGTCCCAATCGTCTATTGCTGCCGCCTCTTCGGCCAACGCTGCCCGCCGTGGCAGTGCGACTTCACGGCGCATCCTGATCGGCCTTGGCTGGCTGGTTTTTGCCCTGTTCCTGTTATTGCCGCTGTTTATCGTGGTGTCCCAGGGTTTGGAAAATGGCCTGGGTACATTCTTCACCGCGATCTTTGAACCGGACGCCTTGTCCGCGCTCAAGCTCACGGTGATCGCCGTACTGATTTCGGTGCCGTTGAACCTGGTGTTTGGTGTCAGTGCTGCCTGGTGCGTGAGCAAATACACATTCCGTGGCAAGAGCATGCTGGTGACCCTAATCGACCTGCCGTTCTCGGTATCGCCGGTGATTGCGGGCCTGGTCTATGTGCTGATGTTCGGTGCCCAGGGTCTGTTCGGGCCGTGGTTGCAGGATCATGACATCCAGATCGTCTTTGCATTGCCGGGCATCGTGCTGGCGACGATTTTCGTCACCGTGCCATTCGTGGCGCGCGAACTGATCCCGCTGATGCAGGAGCAGGGCACCCAGGAAGAAGAAGCTGCGCGCTTGCTCGGCGCCAATGGCTGGCAGATGTTCTGGCACGTCACGGTGCCCAACATCAAATGGGGCCTGATCTACGGCGTGGTGCTGTGTACCGCGCGTGCGATGGGTGAATTCGGTGCGGTGTCGGTGGTGTCCGGGCACATTCGCGGGGTGACCAACACCTTGCCGCTGCACGTCGAGATCCTCTACAACGAATACAACCACGTGGCCGCGTTCGCCGTGGCGAGCCTGTTGCTGATCCTGGCGCTCTTCATCCTGCTGCTCAAGCAGTGGAGCGAAAACCGTATTAACCGCCTGCGCGCCAGCGCCGCGGAGGAATAATTCATGTCGATCGAAGTGCGTAACGTCAGCAAGAATTTCAATGCGTTCAAGGCGCTGAACGACATCAGCCTGGACATCCGCAGCGGTGAACTGGTGGCGTTGCTCGGCCCGTCGGGCTGCGGCAAAACCACGCTGCTGCGGATCATCGCCGGCCTGGAAACCCCGGATCAGGGCAACATCGTGTTCCACGGCGAAGACGTTTCCGGCCACGACGTGCGTGATCGCAACGTCGGTTTCGTATTCCAGCACTACGCTTTGTTCCGCCATATGACGGTGTTCGATAATGTCGCGTTCGGCCTGCGCATGAAGCCGAAAAACCAGCGCCCGAGTGAGAGCCAGATCGCGACCAAGGTTCATGAACTGCTGAATATGGTGCAGCTCGATTGGTTGGCTGATCGCTACCCTGAACAGCTCTCAGGCGGTCAGCGTCAGCGTATCGCCCTGGCCCGTGCGCTGGCGGTGGAACCGAAAGTGCTGCTGCTCGACGAGCCCTTCGGCGCCCTCGACGCCAAGGTCCGCAAGGAACTGCGCCGCTGGCTGGCGCGCTTGCACGAAGACATCAACCTGACGTCGGTCTTCGTGACCCACGACCAGGAAGAGGCCATGGAAGTTGCCGACCGTATCGTGGTGATGAACAAGGGCGTGATCGAGCAGATCGGCTCACCGGGCGATGTCTACGAAAATCCGGCCAGCGATTTCGTTTATCACTTCCTCGGTGACTCGAACCGTTTGCATCTGGGTGAAGACAAACACGTGCTATTCCGTCCGCACGAAGTGTCGTTGTCCAAGCATGAACTGGAAGACCATCACGCGGCCGAAGTGCGGGATATCCGTCCACTGGGCGCGACGACCCGGGTAACGTTGAAGGTGGAAGGGCAGAGCGATCTGATCGAGGCCGAAGTGGTGAAGGATCACGACAGCCTGATCGGGTTGGCCAAGGGCGAGACGCTGTTCTTCAAGCCCAAGGTCTGGCAGAAAGTCGCTAACCTTTAAAAGCAAAAGCATCGCGGGCAAGCCCGCTCCCACAGTGTTTTGGTGTGAACACAAATTTTGTGATCGACCGATAACCCTGTGGGAGCGGGCTTGCCCGCGAAGGCGTACTAAGCCGCAGCGCGATTCGGATTCAACCGCACCCCGCCCACTCGCGACTCGATCTGCTCTTTCAACTCATGCCGCATCCCCAGCATGAACGCCGCCTCAGCCACCACAAACAACGGCCCGACAATCAACCCCGTCAAATCATCAACAAACGCAGGCTTACGCCCTTCGTAGTGATGCCCGACAAACTGAATCGCCCAACCGATCACAAACATCCCGACACCGCTGCTCAGCCACACCAGGGTGCTCTGTTGCGCCAGCGCATGCCCCGCCCAGACGCACAGCCCCAACAACGCCGTCATCAACACCCCAAGACGCAATTCCAGGCGCAAGTAAAACCACGCCGAAGCCAGCGACGTCAGCACCGCTGGCGATAGCCAACCGCCGCCCCATTGCGGACGCGACAGCAAAACAGCCACCGCCACCACGATCAGCGGAATGCCGATGAAATGGCTGGCGATGTTGCGCGGGTCACGGTGATAGGCGGCGTATTGACCGAGATGATCAACGAGGCTTTTTTTCATTGTTATTCCTCCTGTAGGGTGACTGATCATGCCTTGGGGGCCGTTTCACGCTCTGTCAGGCAGGCGACAATCTCTAGGAGTTTTCATGGATATGCAGCTCTGGCGTGCGCGTCTGATGCGGGGTCAGTGGTTCAGCCATCTGCCGGTGTCCCTTCAGGATAGTCTGCTGAGCGCTGCGCGGTTGCGGCAGCTGTCAGCAGGTCAGCGCCTGTTCCAGCGCGGTGATCCACCCTGTGGGCTGTACGCGGTGCTCGAAGGTGCGGTACGCATCGGCGCCGTGAGCGAGCAGGGCAAGGAGGCGTTGTTGAGTCTGGTGGAGGCGCCGCATTGGTTCGGTGAAATCTGCCTGTTCGATGGGCAGCCCCGTACCCACGATGCATTTGCCATGGGGGCGTGCACGCTGCTGCACATACCACAAATTGCGCTGCTCGCCTTGCTGGAAGAGCAGCCGGTGTACTGGCGGCAACTGGCATTGTTGATGAGCCAGAAGCTGCGCCTGACGTTCATCAATCTTGAACAGCTGAGCCTGATGCCAGCGCCGACGCGGCTAGCTCATCGTTTGCTGATGATCGCCGACGGCTACGGCCAACTCGACCAAGCCCGCAGCATCCTGCAACTGCCGCAGGAGCAGCTTGCCGCCATGTTGTCGCTGTCGCGCCAGACCACCAATCAGATTCTCAAGGATTTGCAGGGGCAAGGGATTATCGGGTTGAGCTACGGCGAAATCGAAATCCTCGATGCTGCGAGATTGCGGGCCCTGGCTACTTTCTGATTTTCAGCCAGCACATTCAGTATTCATGGTGTCTGGGCGGCCCCCATCGCGGGCAAGCCCGCTCCCACAGGTATCACAGTTTGAATTCAAATTTTGTGATCGACACAAACCACTGTGGGAGCGGGCTTGCCCGCGATGAGGCCCGACCGGACACCCCAAAACCCCTTACCGCAACCCATCCCTGAACTGCCCCGGCGTCATCCCCGTCCATCGCTTGAACGCCCGGCTAAAACTGCTGGTATCGGCAAACCCCAGCAAATAACTGATCTCACTCAACGAGCACTGCGGATCACGCAGATGCAGCAGCGCCAGGTTCTCTCGACTTTCGTTGAGCAGCGTATCGAACCGGCAACCCTCATCCGCCAAGTGCCGCTGCAGGCTGCGCAAGCTCAGATGCAGCGTCTTGGCAATCTGCTCGGCACTGGGCTCGCCTTCCGGCAATTGCTCTTCGATGGCATCCCGAACCTTGCGCTCCCATGTCAGCGGTTTGAGCTGCGCCAGGGTGCGCTTGAGCACTGTTTCGTTGTGTTCGGCCAGTTCAGGGTTGGCGTCGTCCAGATGACTGTCGAAATCGGCCACCGCGAACTCCAATCGATCCTCGCCATTGGCGAAGTACACCGGAGCGCGAAACACCTTGTGCCACTGATGCGGGTCTGCCGGCTCAGGGCGACGCAGGTAAACCGCCATCGGGGCGTAATCGCGGCCCAGGCGATTGCGGCAGGTGCGCACGTAAATGGCCGTGAAGGCGTCGATCGCCTCGAAGGCTGGGGCGGGGTTGCCTGGCGGGATTTTCAGGCGGAAGTGGTAGCGATCCTCGCCACGGCTCAACTCCAGTTCCAGGGCATCGCTGACCACCTGGTGATAGCGCACGATGCGTTCGAATACTTCACGCAAACTGCCGCTCGCGACCAGCGCATAACCGAGCGCATGAAAGGTGGTAGGGCTGACAAATCGCGAAACCCGCAGGCCGATCGCCGGGTCTCCGCTGGCCTGCACGGCCAACTCCCACAGGCGCGTGGTGTTGGACAACGGGTAACGAGCGTTCGGGTCGTCCATCAGTCGCGGATCAAGCCCGGCTTGCTGGCACAGCGCGGTGCTGTCGATGCCCAGGGCATCGAGTTGTTTGCGCAATGCGCGGGTCCAGCTGGCGAGCGAGGTCGGTTCAGTCATGCTGATTGGCGCTTCCGGTCAACAGGTTGGCGTTCATGGCTAGCGCTGCGCACGGATGCAGCAGGCAGGATGCGAACATCAATAAACAGAGGATGGAAGCATGGACCTGACTTCTGCAAGCCCCCAGCGACTGAATGCAGCACAGCGATCAGCGCATATTCGCCAAGTGGTGCTCGCCAGAGGCGTCGAATTGCGCGAGCGCTACCCGATTCTCAGGCATCAGGACGCCCTCGGCGCGGGCATTCTGGCCTTCGCATTGGCCGGGATGATCGGTTCAGCGGCGCTCTACATCGGTGGCTACATGGCTTGGTGGGCGTGCCTGTTGCTCAACGCATTTTTCGCCTCGCTGACCCATGAGCTGGAACACGATCTGATTCACAGCATGTACTTCCGCAAGCAGCGGGTTCCGCACAACCTGATGATGGGCCTGGTCTGGCTGGCGCGACCCAGCACCATCAACCCGTGGATTCGTCGTCACCTGCATCTCAACCACCATAAGGTTTCCGGCACGGAAACCGACATGGAAGAACGCGCCATCACCAACGGCGAGCCCTGGGGCATTGCCCGCTTGTTGATGGTCGGGGACAACATGATGTCGGCGTTCATCCGCATGTTGCGAGCGCCAACCTGGGCGCACAAAGCCAGCATCCTCAAGCGCGTCTTGAAGGTCTACGCGCCGCTGGCGTTGATGCATTGGGGGGCGTGGTACGTGTTTCTCGGTTTCCATGCGGCGAACGGCATTGCGCATCTGATCGGTGCGCCAATCCAGTGGTCGTCGACCACGCTATCGGTGATGAACGTGATCGACATCGCCACGGTCGTGATCATCGCCCCCAACGTATTGCGCACCTTTTGCCTGCATTTCATCAGCTCGAACATGCACTACTACGGCGACGTGGAACTGGGCAATGTCATCCAGCAAACCCAGGTGCTCAATGCCTGGTGGTTGTGGCCGCTGCAAGCGTTCTGCTTTAACTTCGGCAGCACCCACGGCATTCATCACTTTGTGGTGAAGGAACCGTTCTACATCCGCCAGATGTCGGCACCGGTGGCGCACAAAGTGATGCGCGAGATGGGCGTGCGCTTCAACGACATCGGCACCTTCGGCCGGGCCAACCGGTTTGTTCGCAAGGAAACCGCAGAATCACAGCAAGCACAGGCCGCTCAGATCTGAGCGATGAACATGGAAACTCAAATGGAAAAACGACAGTCATCAATTTGACCCAAAGAGTCGTTAAGTTGTGATGCATGTGGGCTGACGAGGGTTTATGGATATATGCGATTTGGGCCTAATAAAGTAATTAAATATTCCTTTATTAGATAACCAAATTCGCCAATCATCGGCTCCACAGTTGTTGAGCAATACAGGCAGATTTGAGTTTGCGGGGCCGTCTCCTTGGCAGGGTGCGGCCCCTTTTTTATGCCTGACAAATCGAATGTCCACTGTAGGAGCGAAGCTTGCTCGCGAAGGTGTATCAGTCACC
>NZ_JBOIBY010000304.1:2500-4844 GCF_050739655.1 Pseudomonas sp.
GCTGCTGGAAGCGAACCTGGTGAACTGAAATATCTAAGTAACCAGAGGAAAAGAAATCAACCGAGATTCCCTGAGTAGCGACGAGCGAACGGGGACTAGCCCTTAAGCTGGAATGGTTCTAGAAAAACAGCCTGGAACGGCTGGCCATAGAAGGTGATAGCCCTGTATTTAAAAGGGCCACTCCAGTGAAGACGAGTAGGGCGGGGCACGTGAAACCCTGTCTGAACATGGGGGGACCATCCTCCAAGGCTAAATACTACTGACCGACCGATAGTGAACCAGTACCGTGAGGGAAAGGCGAAAAGAACCCCGGAGAGGGGAGTGAAATAGATCCTGAAACCGTGTGCGTACAAGCAGTAGGAGCTCGAAAGAGTGACTGCGTACCTTTTGTATAATGGGTCAGCGACTTACTGTTCGTGGCAAGCTTAACCGTATAGGGGAGGCGAAGGGAAACCGAGTCTGATAAGGGCGCATAGTCGCGGGCAGTAGACCCGAAACCGGGTGATCTAGTCATGGCCAGGGTGAAGGTGCCGTAACAGGTACTGGAGGCCCGAACCCACGTCTGTTGCAAAAGACGGGGATGAGCTGTGATTAGGAGTGAAAAGCTAATCGAACCCGGAGATAGCTGGTTCTCCTCGAAAGCTATTTAGGTAGCGCCTCATATGTATCCTCTCGGGGGTAGAGCACTGTTATGGCTAGGGGGTCATCGCGACTTACCAAACCATTGCAAACTCCGAATACCGAGACGGACTGTATGGGAGACACACGGCGGGTGCTAACGTCCGTCGGGAAAAGGGAAACAACCCAGACCCACAGCTAAGGTCCCAAATTCACTGCTAAGTGGAAAACCATGTGGAAAGGCACAGACAGCCAGGAGGTTGGCTTAGAAGCAGCCACCCTTTAAAGAAAGCGTAATAGCTCACTGGTCGAGTCGGTCTGCGGGGAAGATTTAACGGGGCTAAGCAGTGAACCGAAGCTTGGGGTGTGCATATTTATATGTACGCGGTAGAGGAGCGTTCCGTAAGCCGTTGAAGGTGGATTGAGAAGTCTGCTGGAGGTATCGGAAGTGCGAATGCTGACATGAGTAACGATAATGCGGGTGAAAAACCCGCACGCCGAAAGCCCAAGGTTTCCTTGCGCAACGTTAATCGGCGCAGGGTGAGTCGGCCCCTAAGGCGAGGACGAAAGTCGTAGTCGATGGGAAGCAGGTTAATATTCCTGCACCTCGCGTAAGTGCGATGGAGGGACGGAGAAGGTTAGGTGTACCCGGCGTTGGTTGTCCGGGGGAAAGGCGGTAGGTTTGGATCTTTGGCAAATCCGGGATCCTTTAAGACCGAGCACCGAGACGAGTCTTTAAGACAAAGTCACTGATACCACGCTTCCAGGAAAAGCTCCTAAGCTTCAGCTTACGCAGACCGTACCGTAAACCGACACAGGTGGGTAGGATGAGAATTCTCAGGCGCTTGAGAGAACTCGGGTGAAGGAACTAGGCAACATGGCACCGTAACTTCGGGAGAAGGTGCGCCCTTTTTGGTGGCTCATGCGAGCTATAGCTGAAGAGGGCCGCAGAAACCAGGCCGCTGCGACTGTTTATCAAAAACACAGCACTCTGCAAACACGAAAGTGGACGTATAGGGTGTGACGCCTGCCCGGTGCTGGAAGGTTAATTGATGGGGTCAGCCGCAAGGCGAAGCTCTTGATCGAAGCCCCAGTAAACGGCGGCCGTAACTATAACGGTCCTAAGGTAGCGAAATTCCTTGTCGGGTAAGTTCCGACCTGCACGAATGGCGTAACGACAGCGGCGCTGTCTCCACCCGAGACTCAGTGAAATTGAAATCGCTGTGAAGATGCAGCGTTCCCGTGGCAAGACGGAAAGACCCCGTGAACCTTTACTATAGCTTTACACTGAACGTTGAGTTCGTCTGTGTAGGATAGGTGGGAGGCTATGAAACCATGGCGCTAGCTGTGGTGGAGCCATCCTTGAAATACCACCCTGTCGTGCTTGACGTTCTAACCTGGGCCCATTATCTGGGTCGGGGACCGTGTATGGTGGGTAGTTTGACTGGGGCGGTCTCCTCCTAAAGAGTAACGGAGGAGCTCGAAGGTACGCTCAGCGCGGTCGGACATCGCGCACTGTGTGCAAAGGCATAAGCGTGCTTGACTGCAAGATCGACGGATCAAGCAGGTGCGAAAGCAGGTCTTAGTGATCCGGTGGTTCTGTATGGAAGGGCCATCGCTCAACGGATAAAAGGTACTCCGGGGATAACAGGCTGATACCGCCCAAGAGTTCATATCGACGGCGGTGTTTGGCACCTCGATGTCGGCTCATCACATCCTGGGGCTG
>NZ_JBOIBY010000305.1:0-5145 GCF_050739655.1 Pseudomonas sp.
AGCCTGAGTACCTTTACCGGCCCCGGGAGCTCCCAGCAGAATGACGCGCATCGATGTGCTCCTCAATTTTTTATATGGATAACGTCAGATTCGCCTCGTGGGGCCAATCTCAAAAATAGGGTCGTGACCGCCCAAACGGCCAAAGGCTGCTCAAGATACACAGCAGGCCCGGACCACACAAGCCGCCAAAAGTCGGAGAAACCTGCGTCTGATGTGACCCTGCGATGGAGTAACCCAAGTCGCAACCCCATCATTAACTGTCGCCTGGCAGCACTTTTCAATGCCACGCCCCAAGGCACTCGAGGCCACCACCGAGTGCCCGTCCCCCACGGCAAAAACCTTAGCCGGTATTTCGCAAACCGGCGGCAATCCCCGCTACAGACACCAGCAGCGCCTGTTCCACGGGGCTGCCCTGCGCCACATCCTGTTGCCGTGAACGGGCCAGCAACTCGGCCTGCAATAGATGAAGCGGGTCAAGGTAGGTGTTGCGCAACCGGATGAATTCCAGGGTATCTGGGCTATGTGCCAGCAGCTGCGACTGACCGGTCATCCCCAGTACGATGGAGCACGCCTGCGACAATAGGTCGCGTAAATGCGCACCCAAAGGGAGCAAGTCCGGCTCAACCAAACGCTCATCGTAGGACTGCGCGATTTCGGCGTCGGCCTTGGCCAGAACCATTTCCAACATATCGATGCGGGTACGGAAAAATGGCCACTGCTCGCGCATTTGTCCCAACAGCTCGCCCTCGCCGCGCTCCAGGGCCTTGCTCAATGCCGCTTCCCAACCGAGCCAGGCTGGCAGCATCAGGCGCGTCTGGGTCCAGCCGAAGATCCACGGGATCGCCCGCAGGCTTTCTATTCCGCCGGCACGCCGCTTGGCTGGACGACTGCCCAGTGGCAGCCGCCCCAATTCCTGTTCCGGGGTGGACTGGCGGAAGTACTCGACGAACTGCGGATTTTCCCGCACCACGGCGCGGTAAGCGCTGACACCGTCTGCCGCCAGTTCATCCATCAAGTGACGCCATTGAGGTGTAGGTGGCGGCGGTGGCAACAAAGTCGCTTCGAGCACCGCGGCCAGATACAGATTGAGGTTCTGTTCGGCGATGTCCGGCAGGCCGAATTTGAAACGAATCATTTCCCCCTGCTCGGTGGTGCGGAAACGCCCCGCCACCGAACCCGGTGGCTGCGACAGAATCGCCGCGTGTGCCGGACCGCCGCCACGGCCCACGGTGCCACCGCGACCGTGGAACAACAGCAGTTCCACTTGCTGCTCACGGCAGATGTCCACCAACCGCTCCTGCGCCCGATACTGCGCCCACGCGGCCGCCGTGGTGCCAGCGTCCTTGGCCGAGTCGGAATAGCCGATCATCACTTCCTGCGGACCTTGCAGGCGCGCGCGATAGCCCGGCAACAGCAACAGTTTCTCGATGACAGGACCGGAGTTGTCGAGGTCGGCGAGGGTTTCAAACAAGGGCACCACGCGCATAGGCCGCAACACGCCGGACTCTTTGAGCAACAGCTGCACCGCCAGTACGTCGGAAGCAGCCCCCGCCATGGAGATCACATAAGAACCCAGGGACGCCCCCGGTGCCGCGGCGATTTCCCGACAGGTCGCCAGCACTTCGGCGGTGTCGGCGGACGGCTTGTAATGGGCGGGCAGCAACGGTCGACGGTTGGTCAGTTCGCGGGCCAGGAAAGTGATGCGCTCTTCTTCGCTCCAGTCTTCATAGCGACCAAGACCCAGGTAATCGGTGATTTCAGTCATGGCCGCGCTATGCCGTGACGAGTCCTGACGTACGTCCAGGCGCACCAGGAACAGGCCAAACGTCACCGCCCGACGCAGGCAGTCGAGCAACGGACCGTCGGCAATCACGCCCATGCCGCACTCATGCAACGAGTGGTAGCACAGCTCCAGCGGATCAAGCAGGTCACGGTTGTCTTGCAGCACATCGGCCGGCGCAGAGGTCGGCGTCGTCAATGCCGTGTGCGCCCAGTTGCGCGTGGCGCGCAGGCGTTCACGCAGTTGCTTGAGCACCGCCCGATACGGTTCGGCGCTGTCACCGGCCTTGGCCTTCAGCGCTTCACTGGCCTGCTGCATCGACAGGTCCGCCGCCAGTTGATCGACATCGCGCAGGTACAAATCGGCCGCCATCCAGCGCGCCAGCAGCAACACCTCGCGAGTGACCGATGCGGTCACATTGGGGTTGCCATCGCGGTCACCGCCCATCCAGGAGGCAAAGCGAACAGGCGCTGCTTCAAGAGGCAATCGCAGACCGGTGGCGGCATGCAGGGCCTGGTCGGCCTTGCGCAGATAATTGGGGATCGCCTGCCACAGCGAGTGCTCGATCACCGCAAAGCCCCACTTCGCTTCATCAACAGGTGTCGGTCGCGTGCGGCGGATTTCTTCGGTGTGCCAGGCTTCGGCGATCAGACGTTGCAGCGTCGACTTGATCTGCTCGCGTTCGGCGCTGGTCAAATCGCGGTGGTCCAGGGCCGCTAATTGTGCGGCGATGGCATCGTATTTCTGGATCAGCGTGCGACGCGCGACTTCGGTTGGGTGCGCGGTCAGCACCAATTCGATTTCCAACCGAGCCAATTGACGAGCGAGAGACTCGGCGCCATGCCCTTCGGCACGCAGGCGAGCAAGCAGCTCCGGCAGTACTCGCGCTTCGAACGGCGCCGCCCGGGATTCCTCGCGGCGGTGAATCAACTGGTATTGCTCGGCGATGTTGGCCAGGTTGAGAAACTGGTTGAACGCCCGCGCGACCGGCAGCAATTCGTCTTCGGTCAATTGGTTGAGGCTGGCGCTCAGCTCGGCATCCATGGAACCACGACGGTCAGCCTTGGCGCCTTTGCGGATCTGCTCGATCTTGTCGAGGAAGCCGTCCCCGTACTGTTCACGAATGGTGTTGCCCAGCAGCTCACCCAACAGGTGAACGTCCTCGCGCAAGCGTGCATCAATATCGGTCATCAGCAGTTCTCCAGCGAAAATTCCGGGCGGCCTAGAACTTTAAGAGTGCCGCTCCAGATGCCTTCTTACAAGCCAGACGACGAAGGGACTTTAAACCCTGCCTGTTGGAGCTAGTCTGAACAGTAAGCCGTACAACGGCTTTCGCCGGCCTGTGCCGGACACTTTCCTGGCCTGCCACGAGCAGGCGCGCAATGAGGTCATCATGAAAATTCGCGAACTTGCCCAGCATTGGGAAGAAAACGCCAAGGGTCGCCTGACCAAGACCGGCTACACGATTCACCTTGACGTCGAAGCCGCCGCACGGCTGGCGGCCATTACCGAGATGTACCCTAAAAGACATCCAGAAGAACTGCTCGGCGAGTTGATCGGCGCCGCCCTGGAAGAACTGGAAAAAAGCTTTCCCTATGTGAAGGGCTCGACGGTGGTGGCGACCGATGAGGAAGGCGACCCACTGTACGAAGACATCGGCCCGACTCCGCGTTTCCTGGCGTTGTCACGTCGGCATTTGCATGATTTGTCGGCGGGTAACGACAAGCAGAAACACTGATTTCCCTTCGCTCCCGATACCCGTAGGAGCTGTCGAGTGCAACGAGGCTGCGATCTTTTGATTGTTCAAAAGCAAGATCAAAAAATCGCAGCCTGCGGCAGCTCCTACAGGGGATCACCGCAAAACTCTCGCGTTAGAGCCTCGCCCGTTTTTCAGGCATCAGGCAATTTCTCTGAACTTTTAAAAAACGCCCCGGGTCCATCCCAGTAAGCCCGCCTGGGACGGCCGTTTCAAAACACCTTGAAAATGATGGTTACGGCTCCTTGCCCAGGATGGATGTTCATGTTGTTCAGGAGTTAGCCCAATGGAGTTGAAGCCCATGAAAATTCGAACTGGCAAATCTTCTTTCACCCCAATGCATGGCTTGAAAATGGCGGCACTGGCCATCGGCGGCAGTCTCGTGCTGGCCGGTTGCGCCGGCAATCCACCCACCGAGCAATTCGCCGTCACCGAGTCTGCGGTCAACAACGCTGTCAGCGCGGGCGGAACCGAGTTTGCCGCCGTGGAAATGAAAGCCGCCCAGGACAAGCTCAAACAAGCCGAAATCGCCATGCATGACAAAAAGTACGACCAGGCCAAAACCCTGGCCGAACAAGCTGAGTGGGATGCTCGCGTCGCCGAACGCAAAGCCCAGGCGATGAAAGCCGAACAGTCTGTGAAGGACTCTCAGAAAGGAGTTCAGGAACTGCGTCAGGAAAGCCAGCGCACCGTTCAGTAACGGCGTGGCACGACGTATTTCTCAATCGACTAAAAGGACGACACCATGAATTCCAAACAACTGATGATCCCTGCCCTGCTGGCTGCAAGCGTTGCCCTGGCTGCCTGCTCCACACCACCCAATGCCAACCTTGAACAGGCCCGCTCGAACTATTCCGGCCTGCAAGCCAATCCGCAGGCGAGCAAAGTCGCGGCGCTGGAAACCAAAGAAGCCAGTGATTATCTGGACAAGGCTGACAAGGCTTTCCTGGACAAGGAAGACCAAGCCAAAGTCGATCAATTGGCCTACCTGACCAATCAGCGTGTCGAAGTGGCAAAACAGACCATCGCCCTGCGCACCGCCGAGGCCAACCTGAAGAACGCTTCCGCGCAACGCGCTCAAGCCCGTCTGGATGCGCGTGACCAGCAGATCAAACAGTTGAAGGACAGCCTCAACGCCAAGCAAACCGATCGCGGCACGCTGGTAACCTTCGGCGACGTATTGTTCGCCACCGACAAGGCCGAGCTGAAATCCAACGGTCTGATGAACATCAACAAACTGGCGCAGTACCTTCAGGAAAACCCTGACCGTAAAGCGATTGTGGAAGGCTATACCGACAGCACCGGTACGGCGTCTCACAACCAGTCGTTGTCGGAACGTCGCGCCGGCTCCGTGCGCATGGCGCTGGTGAAGATGGGCGTCGAACCAACGCGCATCGTGGCCCAGGGTTATGGCAAGGAATATCCGGTCGCGGATAACACCAGCACCTCGGGTCGGGCACAGAATCGTCGGGTGGAAGTGACGATTTCCAACGATAACCAGCCGGTGATTCCGCGTTCGGCGGTGAGTTCGTATACCCAGTAAATCGTCATCACCCAAAAACCTGTGGGAGCCAGCCTGCTGGCGATAGCGGTGTATCAGTCAACATCA
>NZ_JBOIBY010000306.1:0-1515 GCF_050739655.1 Pseudomonas sp.
CGGCTTCGTAGCCTTGCTCGCCGAGCGGACGCAGCACCTGGTCGCGCTCTTCGAACGTGACCTGGTACATCTTCATGTATTGCTTGAGCTGATCGACGTCGTAGAACGCCGAACCGTGGTCGTTGTCTTCCATGGTCGCCTGGATGCGCAGGGCATTCTTGCGCAGCCATTGCTTGTACGGATGACGGGACTTCAGACGGTTGTCGATCGCATCGGTATCGAGGATCTGGCCGGTTTCGGTGTCCACGGCAAAGATCTGGCCCGGGCCAACACGACCCTTGGCGATCACGTCTTCAGGCTGGTAGTTCCAGACACCGATTTCCGAAGCCAGGGTGATGAAGCCGTTCTTGGTGGTCACCCAACGCGCCGGGCGCAGACCGTTACGGTCGAGCAGGCACACCGCGTAGCGACCGTCGGTCATTACCACGCCGGCCGGGCCGTCCCACGGTTCCATGTGCATCGAGTTGTATTCGTAGAACGCACGCAGATCCGGGTCCATGGTCTCGACGTTCTGCCAGGCTGGCGGAATGATCATCCGCACGCCACGGAACAGGTCGATGCCACCGGTGACCATCAGCTCGAGCATGTTGTCCATGCTGGAGGAGTCGGAGCCGACGCGGTTGACCAGCGGGCCGAGTTCTTCCAGGTCCATCAAATCGTTGGTGAACTTGGTACGACGGGCCACGGCCCAGTTGCGGTTGCCGGTGATGGTGTTGATCTCGCCGTTGTGCGCCAGGAAGCGGAACGGTTGAGCCAGAGGCCATTTCGGCAGGGTGTTGGTGGAGAAGCGCTGGTGGAACACGCAAATCGAGGTTTGCAGACGCTCATCGCTCAGGTCTGGATAGAAGGCGGTCAAGTCCGCCGGCATCATCAGGCCTTTATAAATGATGGTCTTGTGGGAAAAGCTGCAGATGTAGTGGTCGACGTCGGCGGCGTTGGCCACGGACGAGCGACGACGGGAGGTAAACAGCTTGATCGCCATGTCCTGATCGCTCAGGCCTTCACCGCCGATGTACACCTGCTCGATCTGTGGCAGGCGCTCAAGGGCCAGGCGGCCGAGGACACTGGTGTCGATCGGCACTTTGCGCCAGCCGACCAGCTGCAAGCCGGCGGCCAGGATCTCGCGGTTCATGTTCTCGCGAGCGGCTTCGGCTTTGACCGGGTCTTGGTTGAAGAAAACCATGCCCACGGCATATTGCTTGGGCATTTCGACGCCGAAGGTTTCCTGGGCAATGGCTCGCAGGAACGCATCCGGCTTTTGAATCAGCAGACCGCAACCGTCACCGGTCTTGCCGTCGGCATTAATCCCACCGCGGTGGGTCATGCAGGTCAGGGCCTCGATGGCCGTTTGCAAAAGGGTATGACTGGGCTCGCCCTGCATATGGGCAATCAGGCCGAAACCGCAGTTATCCTTGAATTCATCTGGTTGGTACAGACCTGCTTTCATAGACACTTTCTCACCAGGCTGCCTCTGATCGAGGCAAATTTCTTTTCAATTCAACCCCTTACCATCCG
>NZ_JBOIBY010000307.1:0-2974 GCF_050739655.1 Pseudomonas sp.
GTCAGTTAAGGCATTTGTAGGAGCGAGCTTGCTCGCGAAAAACTTCAGGACGCCGCGTTCATTCAGAATTTCCGCGTTATCGTTAACGTTTTTCGCGAGCAATCGAGCGTCGACCGGCTGCTCCTACAGTTGACCTTCATCGCTTAACTGATTGGCATTAGGGCTCGCCATAACACTTTTGAGCCGCGGCGCCACTATCAGTTCTGATAGTTATGCAATGAGTTGGGGTGTGATTGAGTAGTGAGCATCTTGACCTGAGCGCAGAAGCACCAAATGAGGCCATCCGTAGAAGGCGAAATAGAGCCTCATTTTCAGAGACGCATTTGCGCTCCAGGGAACCTGCGCATTTGGCGAACATCCTCAACCACTGCTTTGCTTGGTTGGGATGAGTTCTATTCAAGTTGCAGCCTGTGTCCGGATGCCATTGGGTTCGAGGTAACGGGTGATGCAATGACAACGAAGAGTGTCACCCATTCGCCCTGTGAAATAACGGCGTTGAAACACGATACGGAGTACCTGTTCCATGTCACCGCCAAAGCCGCGGGGAACAATGTTTCAGATGTCAGCAGTTGTCGCCTGTTCAAACTTCAGGTTCCGGGGAAACCGGATTTTCCAAAACTGCTGAACGCGACGTCTACTTCGTTGAGCGTATGTTGGGCGGCTACAAATCCGGGCTTTGAAGGCACACGCTACAGAGTGTATCTAAACGGATTTCTCGTTACACAGGTGACCGAGCCTCAAGTCAGCCTCACCCACTTGCAAAGTCATACTGACTACCGGGTTGACGTGCGAGCGGTCAACGACGCGGGCATTTCCGAGCCCCGTGGCGCAACCTTCAAGACCAGGTTGCGCACTCCCGGCAACTTGCGCTTCAGTCAACGAAATGGCCTCTGCAGGTTGGCGTGGAACCCGGTTTTCAAGCAGTTTCCCAGTCATGAAATTTCTATCAATGACCGTGTTTTCACCACGCTACCGGGCCGCTGGGGTTTCAATTTCCGGCTGGCCGACGTGTCATCGGGAACTGCGCCGCACCACCTGAAGTTCGCGGTACATGCCAGGCAGGATGGGGAAACGTCCGACGTTGCGCTGTTTGAAACAACCGTCGCTGATGACATTCCTCCAGCACGGCCCGTGGCACCGATTGTCATCGACATCACCGACATCGGTGCAACGCTGAACTGGGAGCCCTCCAGTGATGTCGACGTGAGCGGCTATGAAGTCATCTTGAACGGGGTGCTGGTTTTTCCGACCCTCAACACACACTTCACCTTCACAAAGTTGACCAGCGGCGCTTATCACTGGGTAGCCGTGCGTGCCAGAGACAACGAAGGGAACACATCGGGATACAGCCCGATCAGTGTCTTCAAAACCACCGGACAGGCGCCTTCACCAAAGCCGCCACCGCCAGTGGTGAGTATCACGGCTTTGACCTCCACTTCAGCCCGAATGGAATGGCGATACCAGGATAACTTTGCATATTCCGGTGCAAGAATCATGATCAATGAAGAGCACTTCGCAGATGTGCTCTTAATGCCTGGCGTCGTATTGCAGAACTTGACCCCGGATACCGAGTACTCGATCAGCGTCTCGACTTTTGATGTATACGGACAAATCTCCGAGCCGACGCTATTGGTGCATGAACCCCGGGATGTCACCACGCCGACGACGCCCGCAAATCTGCGCGCTGCGGATGTGACCGCTGATACGGTCACGCTGAAGTGGGAGGCGTCAAACGATGATGTCGGTATTTCCGAATATGTGATTTACAACAATCGTGAATACTTCGACAGCACGCCGTTGCTGGAGTATTTGGCCGTAGATTTATTGCCCGGCATCTACCAGTTTGAGGTGTGTGCCATTGACCTTTCTGGCAATGCTTCTTCACCGGCGGCCTTGAATGTTGGCGTCGCAGTGCCGTTGTTCAGCGCTCCCCGCAACTTGCGCTTCAGGCATGCAGGTTTGATATCCATCCTGGAATGGAATGCGCCCGTGAATATGGGGAGTGTCTCGCGCTACCACATCGTTTTGACGGGGCCGAACGCGGATATTCGCGCTTATGAAGTGTCTCTACCCATACTCAGACCACTCTTGTTTCCCCGCACACGTTATGAGGTCAACATTACAGCGGTGAACGAAAATGGATATTCGTTGCCATTGATAACGCAGATCACCACTTACTGACATGGGACCGAACACCACTCGGTTACCCAAACAGCCCGGCAGCGATATTGATCGAGAACCCGAGAATGGCCGTGTTGAACAAGAACCCGATCAACGATTGCGCCAGCACGATCTTGCGCAAGTCCCTGGTCGCCACGCCAACGTCCGAAGTCTGCACCGCCACGCCGATGGTGAACGAGAAGTACAGGAAGTCCCAGTAGTTGGGCGTCGTCAGCCCTTCAGCAAACCGCAGCGCCGGTTCCTTGCCTTCACAGGTGTAGAACAGGCGTGCGTAGTGCACGCTGAAAATCACCCCGATCAGCAGCCAGGAGCCAATCACGGTCAAGGCGGTGAAGCCGTAGTGCAACAGCTTGGGAACGGTTGGCAGTGCTTTGCTGCCGTACAGTTCAAAACCGATGGTCGCCAGGCTGGCGATCGCGGCGATGCACACCACCAGCAGCACCAGGCCGGCATTCTCGTCTTCGATGTCGGCGATGCGCTTCACGTCCGCGGCTTTAGAATGGGCGGCGAGCCAGATCATCAAGACCAGATAGGTCCAGACTCCGATGTTCCAGCCAATGAGGATTTTGCCGATGACCGAATCCGCTGGCGCCAGGATGCTTGCCGCGATGCCCAGCGTCGTGGCGGCGGACAGGCGAGGATGGGTGTGGGTGAGGAAGGGCATGGGGGCTCGGTGGGGAGAGGGTATGTAAGCACCTTAGCCCAGCACAACAGCATGGCCAACACCGAACCTCTGTAGGAGCGAGCTTGCTCGCGAAAAACCTCAAGGCGCCGCGATCAGTCAGGATGCTTG
>NZ_JBOIBY010000308.1:0-13297 GCF_050739655.1 Pseudomonas sp.
GTCTACAGGTTTTTCGCGAGCAAGCTCGCTCCTACAAAGACCTTCATCGCTTAACTGACTGGCATTAAGGCTTGCCCGCGAAAACGGTCACATCAGGCGCTGACAGGATCGGCTTCGGCTGCATGCTCCAACTTCCCGGCCGGCCGATAAAGAATCCAGTAATACGATCCCAGACAAATCAGCCAGCAGAAAACCGCCGTCCACACGTTGTGTGAGAAGAAGTGCGCGCCCTGCATCATCCGTCCGATGGAAAACACGCTACCCAGCGCAAAGGCGAACACCAACGCAGCACGAGCCATGCGCGGACGACGGTCACGCAATACGAAGAACAACGCAAACAACGTAAATCCGGTTGCCGCATGACCACCGGGCCAGCACCGGCCAGGCTTTTCGGTGACCGGACGGGGGCTCAACAATTCGCTATAGGTCTCGTGGCCGCCAAACTGTTCAAGGCTCCACGGGCACTGCACTGCGGTAACTGCTTTCATGGGCGTGACGAAAGAAGTCGCCAAACCCAGGGATAGCACTAGACACCCCAGTTCCCGTTTGAACGGTTTGAGCCTGTCCATGAAAAACGAGCCAGTGAAACCGAGTATGGCTAGAATCGAGAACAAGATGACCACTTGTTTGGCGCGGTCATGCAGGACCGTTTCCAGAAAGTAGCTGTGTCGACCGATGAAGCCCCCAGCAGCCGGATCGTAGAAGAGTTTCGCCAGGTCCATGTCCAGGCTCGTCAATTCGAGCAGTGCCAAACCGATTGCCGCAACGGCGGGAACACCTAGGCACACCCAGAAGTTCAGTGGGCGAGAAGCAGTGCGTGCAGAGATAGAAACCATGACAATTCCCGGGTCAGTGAAATGTTCTTGAATGCGCAGCCGCGCGCAGTTTGAACCCGATGCTGTCTACAAGCTGTGAACCGATAGTAAAAAAAACGTTGAGCGTTCAATCGGCCATTGCGGTGCACAGACAACAGCACGCAAGCCTAGCCGTGAGACAAACTTGGCCTTAAGCTGCGCGGGCCATGACGGCCGTTACTGTGTACGGAGAAGATGCCCATGCGAATTTTATTGGTTGAAGACAACCGCGATATTTTGGCCAATCTGGCCGATTACCTGGGGCTCAAAGGCTATACCGTGGATTGCGCACAGGATGGTTTGTCGGGCTTGCACCTGGCCGCCACCGAGCACTATGACTTGATCGTGCTCGACATCATGTTGCCTGGCATTGATGGCTATACCCTGTGCAAACGGCTGCGCGAAGATGCCCGTCGCGATACCCCGGTGATCATGCTGACGGCTCGCGATCAACTGGACGATCGGCTGCAAGGCTTCAAGTCCGGTGCAGACGATTACCTGATCAAGCCTTTTGCCCTGTCTGAGCTGGCGGCGCGGATCGAAGCGGTCATGCGTCGTACCCAGGGTGGCGGTCGCCGCACCTTGCAAGTCGGCGACCTGAGCTACGATCTCGACACGCTGGAAGTCACCCGCGAAGGGCGCTTGCTCAAGCTCAACCCGGTGGGTCTCAAGCTGCTGGCGGTCCTGATGCAAAAAAGCCCGCACGTATTGCGTCGGGAAATACTCGAAGAGGCGCTGTGGGGCGATGACTGCCCGGACAGCGACAGCTTGCGCAGCCACGTCCATCAATTGCGCCAGGTAATCGACAAACCGTTCGCCAAGCCTTTGCTGCAAACGGTACACGGCGTGGGTTATCGCTTGGCCGAGGGCCGTGATGGAGTTTAAGCAGAGCCTTGCCCAGCGGATCATCATTGCCTTTGCGCTGATGAGTGCCCTGGTCGCGGGTGCCTTTGCCATGGGCATTGTCGCTACCGTACACCTGGTGGAAGAGAAACTGATTTCTGCAGGCCTGGGTGGCGATTTGCAGCGCCTGTTGCTGATGGACAGTGTTTCGGACTGGAGCCACCGGCCGGAGCCGGACCAGTTGTTCTACTTCAGCGGAGGGCGAGGTGATTTCGAGCTGCCCAAGGATCTACGGCATCTGGATTCCGGTTTTCATGAAGTATTCCGCGACCAGCTGTCGTACCACGCAATGGTTGAAATCGTCGATGGACGGCGTTATGTGCTGTTACAGGACCAGAGCGATTTCGAAGAGCGCGAGCGGGTGCTTTTCGCCGTGGTGCTAGTGGGTTTCGTACTCAGCCTGGCGCTCGCAGTTTTCCTCGGCTGGGTGCTGGCACGCAAGGTAATGGCCCCCGTTGTACGACTGGCCCGCCAAGTCCGGCACCGCGATCAGTTGCTGAGCCTGGCGCCGCCCCTGGCGCCGGACTACGCCGCTGATGAAGTGGGTGAGCTTGCGGTGGCCTTCGATGCGACTCTGGGTCGCCTGCGAAAGGCGTTGACCCGGGAGCGGTTGTTCACCAGTGACGTCAGCCATGAGTTGCGAACACCGCTGATGGTGTTGGCCAGTTCCTGCGAGTTGTTGTTGGAAAATCCCGGCATTGATCAGCGTGGTCGTGCTCAGGTAGAGCGCATTTCTCGCGCCAGCGAAGAAATGCGCGAGCTGGTGCAAACCTTCCTGATGTTGGCCCGCGCACAACGCGAAGACGCGAGTATGTCACCGCAGCAGACACTGAGTGGTGTCGCTGACGGGTTGATCAGCCTTTGGCGGGCACCGATCGAGGCCAAAGGCCTCACGCTGATTTTTGAACCGGGTCATCCACAGAGCATTCGATACAACGCCACGTTCCTGAATGCGGTAATGGGCAACCTGCTGCGTAACGCGCTGCATTACACCGAGCAAGGGTTTATCCGACTTTCCCTGACGGACAGCGGCTTTGTGGTCGAGGACAGTGGTGTGGGTATTCCCGAAGATAAACGTGAGGCCATGTTCCAACCTTTCGTGCGTGGTAGCGAGAAACGCGGGGAAGGCCTGGGGCTGGGGCTTTCACTGGTGCAACGCATTTGTGAAAACCAGAGCTGGAGCGTCAGCCTGACCAATATGGAGCCCAACGGCTGTCGGTTTCAGGTTGAACTGAATACTTCAGTCAAGAGTTGATCGACCGGAATCTGACCACGATCCATTGTCATTATTGCCTTGTAAAACCCTGTAACGTCCGGGGTTTTCACATAACATTTTTTTCACAAAGGCATGACCTGACGCTGACAAGGCGATACCTAATGTAGGCCATCAGAAGTACTGGAGACCTAATGATGGCCGGCCCGATCAAATTGGATTTTTCCGAAAAATACGACGACCAGCACGCGCAGCAATACCTGCACAAGCATCAGGATGGTACGAGCCGCAAGTTATCCCACTGGCGTGACGAGCAATTGGCGCGAAAGGCACTGTCCTCGGTCGGTGAGCCCGGGCTGGTCCTCGATTTACCCTGCGGCGCAGGGCGGTTCTGGCCGTTGCTGGCGGAAAAAACCAATCGCGTCATCATCGGTGCCGACAATTCCGAGTCGATGTTGAACATCGCCACCAAGGCGCAACCGGCCGATGTGGTGAAGCGGGTACAACCCTTGCAGACATCCGCATTCGACATTGCATTACCCGATAACGCCGTCGACAGCATTTTCTGCATGCGCTTGCTCCATCACATCGGTGAATCCGAGCATCGAATGACTATTTTGCGCGAATTCGAGCGCGTCACCCGTGACAGCGTGATTCTTTCACTGTGGGTGGATGGCAATTTCAAAGCCTGGAAACGCAAGCGCCTCGAACGGACGCGTGAGCGGGTGGGCTATCACAATCGATTTGTGTTACCGGCTGCTACTGTAGAACAGGAGTTTGAACAAGCAGGTTTCCGAATTCAGGAACGTCTGGACTTTTTACCGCTCTATGCCATGTCGCGTGTTTACGTACTACGCAAGAGGTGACCGGATGGCAGTGCAGTATGCGGCAGGATCGGATGTCTTTTTCCAGGATCACTTCGACTATTTCTGGAACCAGCGCGGTGAATGGGTAGAAGAGCCCAATGTTCGCCGTGGTGGAGAAAGTGGCGTGCAGCGCGTCATGGGTAGCGATGATCAACTGCTCTACTTCAAACGCCAGACTGGGCATATTCATTCCAGTTTGCTGCACCCGTTTGGCCGACCCACGGTGCTGCGCGAGCGTGACGCGCTGATCGGCGTTGACGAAGCTTCCAGAGTCGAGGCCGCCCTGATTAATCTGGAGAAGTGCCGCCAGCGCCTGAGTGCCCGCCAGGCGACTGCCCATGACATGAAACAACTGCGCCGCCACTCGTCGTTCAGCCCTACGGACTGGAAGAAACTGGTCTATTTTTATGAGACGGCGTTTGGCAGCGCTATCAAGGGTTTATCGCAATGAAACTCGAAGTTGCGCGAGGTTTGTTTTTGGTAGGAGCCTTGGCAGTCGCTTCACTCGCAGTGGCTGCGTGGGAGCAGCCACGCACGCAAGTTCTAAGCTCAGCGAGCGGTGAAAATTGCCCATTGCCGCGGGTCGTCAAGACCACCCAGGCCAGTAAGCCCGATAATGAGTTATTGCTGTTCATGTTCGGGCTTTCTCAAGGATTGAAGCCACAAAGTTGAAAACTTTGAAGTGTCCAGATAAAAGGCCTCGCGTGTGCGAGGCCTTTTTCGTTGAACTGCTTTCAGGGTTACGCGGGTTGTTTCGGTTTATCGGGTTTTGCCAGCAGCGTGTACACGCACGGCAATACAAACAGCGTAAACAGGGTACCGATCGACATCCCCGTGGCGATCACCGTGCCGATGTCGAATCGACTCACCGCGCCTGCCCCCGAGGCAATGATCAACGGCACCATGCCGAACACCATGGCGGCTGTCGTCATCAGTACCGGTCGTAGCCGAATGGACGCCGCTTCCTCCACGGCCTCACGCGGCGTCAGGCCCTTGTCCTTGCGCAACTGATTGGCAAACTCGACGATCAGGATGCCGTGCTTGCTGATAAGCCCGATCAACGTCACCAGCCCGACCTGGGTGTAGATATTCATGCTCGACCAGCCGAGGAACAACGGAATCAATGCCCCGCAGATCGACAATGGCACCGTTACCAGGATTACCAGCGGGTCTCGAAAGCTTTCGAACTGCGCGGCCAGCACCAGGAAGATGATTGCCAAAGCGAGGGCAAAGGTCATCCACAATGCGCTGCCTTCCTGCACGTATTGCCGCGATGCGCCTGCATAGTCGATAGCGAACCCCACGGGTGCTTCTTCCTGGGCGATCTGACGCACCGCATCGATAGCCTCCCCCATGCTGACCAGCGGTACGCCAGACAGGATCGCCGAATTGAGTTGCTGAAACTGGTTCAGTTGTCGCGGTCGCGCACGATCCTTCACGCTGATCAGGGTCGACAGGGCCAACAACTCGCCTTTGGCGTTCTTCACGTAATAGTTGTTCAGCCAGTCCGGGTTATCCCGGAACGGTCGTTCGACCTGTGCGATGACTTTGTAGCTGCGACCTTCAATGGTGAAGCGGTTGATTTCCGCTTCTCCCAGCAGGGTGGCGAGTGTTCCGCCCAGGTCCTGCATCGATACGCCCATCTGGGCCGCTTTGGCGCGATCGATATCCACCACGACTTCCGGTTTGTCGAAGGCCAGATCGACATCGACGAAAGCGAACTTGCCGGACTCCATGGCGCGCTTTTTCACTCGATCGACTACTTGCAAAAGGAGCTCATAGTCGTTGGCCGTATTGATGACGAACTGAAACGGCAGCCCCTCGCCGGTGCCTGGCAGGGAAGGCAGGTTGAAGCCGAAAATCTGTAACCCGGGGATGCTTTCCAGTTTTGCCTGAACATCGGGCAGGATCTGCATCTGAGTCCGGCTACGTTCGTTCCAGGGTTTGAGCAGGAAGCCACCGATACCCGATTGCACACCGTTGAAACCGTTGATCTGGAATGACGAGTAGTACTCGGGGAAAGCCTTGAAGATCGAGATGAATTCGTCGGTGTAGGTGTTCAGGTAATCGAGGTTGGTGGGTTGCGGGGCGTTGGCGATCATGAAAATGATGCCCTGGTCCTCGTCCGGTGCCAGTTCCGATTTGGTGAACTTGAGCAACACTGGAATCAGGCACAGCACGATCACCGCGAACACCAGCACCACCGGCCGGGTATTGAGCGTGCCGTGCAGCGTGCTCTGATAGCGGCGTTTGAGATTTTCGAAGATCAGGTCAAGGCGGTGCGCCAGGCCGCTGGGGTTTTCATCGTGGCGCAGCAAGTAGGCGCACATCATCGGTGACAGGGTCAGGGCGACGATACCGGAGATCACCACCGCCCCGGCCAAGGTCAGGGCAAACTCCTTGAACAAGGCCCCCGTGAGGCCGGTCAGGAAACCGATCGGCGCATACACCGCAGCCAGGGTGATGGTCATCGAAACCACAGGCATCGCGATTTCCCTCGCGCCCTCGATGGCGGCGTCCAGCGGTGTCTTGCCTTCTTCGATGTGGCGGTGGATGTTTTCCACCACGACGATGGCGTCGTCCACCACCAGGCCGATGGCCAACACCATCGCCAGCAAGGTCAGCAGGTTGATGGAGTAGCCCATCGTCTGCATGAAGAACATCACGCCGATCATCGACAGGGGAATGGTGACCACCGGGATCACTACCGAACGCAGTGCACCGAGAAACAGGAACACCACCACAATCACAATCAGTACCGCTTCGAACAGGGTCTTGATCACTTCGTTGATCGAAGCCTGGATGAACAGCGTGGCGTCGTAGGCGATTTCGGCCTTGAGGTTCGGCGGCAGCTGGGCCTCGAGGTCCGGCATGATCTTGCGCACTTCCTTGATCACATCCAGCGGGTTGGCGCCAGGCGTGGCCTTGATGCCGATGTACACCGAGGGTGTGCCACCGAAGGAGCTGATGGTGTCGTAGTTTTCCGCCCCCATTTCCACCCGTGCGACATCACGCAGCAGTATGCGGCTATCGCCATCGACCTTGAGCGGAATCGCGGCAAAGGCTTCGGCGGACTTAAGTTCGGTACTGGCGTTGATACTGGTCACCACGTACTCGCCTTTTACCTCGCCGGCAGCCGAGAGAAAGTTGTACTGGCGCACCGCGTTGGTCACGTCGCTGGCACTCAGGCCGAAGCCGGCCAGTTTCACCGGGTCCAGCCACAGGCGCATGGCGAATACCTGATTGCCGAGAATCTCGGCATCGGCCATGCCCGGCAGTGTCGCCAGTTTTGGCTGGATCACCCGTGACAGGTAATCGGTGATCTGCGGATTGCTCAATTCCTTACTGAAAAAGCTGATGTACATCAGTGCCGAGGCGTCGGCGGCTTCCTTGCTCAGTACCGGGTCTTCGGCATCCTGGGGCAACTGGTTCTTGACCTCGTTGGCCTTGGCCAACAGTTCGGTAAACAGACGGTCGCTATTGGCGCCGATACGCGCATAGATCGAGATCACCGAGAAGTTCTGCCGACTGACCGACGTCATGTAGTCAATACCCTCGGCGCTGGCCAGGCTTTGCTGCATGGGCTGGGTGATGTAGCCCTGGATGGTTTCGGCGTTGGCTCCGGGGTAGGCGGTCGTCACCGTGATCAGCGCGTTTTCCATCTGCGGATATTGGCGCAGCGGCAACTTGCTCCAGGCCTGAAAGCCCAGCAGCACGATCAGCAGGCTGACCACGGTGGCAAGCACCGGGCGGCGGATGAACGGGTCAGTAAATGCCATTGGGAGTTCCTTGATCAGTCAGCGCGAGGCTGGCTGTTCTTTTCGGCCAGGGTCTTGTCGTCGCTGACGGCGATGTGTGCACCGTTGTCCAGTTTGATCTGGCCGGCCGTGACAACCGTGTCGCCGTTCTGCACGCCTTTGGTGATCATGACCAATCCGTCGCGACGCTCGCCGGTTTCGACGAAACGTCGCTCGGCAATCAGGATCGGTTGGCCCTTGTCGTCTTTTTCGACACTGCCGTCTTCGGCCTTTTTCTGGGCGGCGACATAGACCGAATTGCCATAGAGCGTGTAGGTAACCGCGCTTTCCGGCACGACGATACGTGGTTGTGGATTGGGCAGGATCACCTGCAGGCTGGCGAACATCCCCGGCAAAAGCTTGCCGTCGGGGTTGGCCAGGGTTGCGCGGACCTGCACGTTGCGGGTGCTGTTCTCTACTTTCGGGTTGATCGCACTGATGGTGCCGGGGAACACTTCGGTTGCAAACGCCGCGACAATGATCTGCACCGGCTGGCCGACGGCGATCTTCGTCACCGATTGTTCGGGAACGTAAAAGTCGACATAGAGACTGCTGAGGTCCTGCAAGGTGGCGATCATGGTGCCGGTGGCCACGTAGTCGCCGACGTCCACCTGACGAATGCCGATGGTGCCACTGAAGGGAGCGAGAATGCTTTTTTTGCCCAGCGCAGCCTTGAGCTGATTGACGGTGGCCTTGCTCTTCTTGAGGACTGCCGAAAGTCGGTCGAACTCGCCTTTGGAGATGGCTTGGCTACCCACCAGTTGGCTGCCGCGGGAGTAGTCCACCTGAGCCAGCCCGAGGTCAGCCAGTGCGGTTTCCAGCAGGGCACTTTCCACTGCGCTGTCGAGCCGCACAATCGGTTGACCCGCCTTGACCTTCTGCCCTGATTCGAATTGGACATCGACGACGGTCCCGTCGGTTTCCAGGCTCAGGTCTACGCCTTGCAGTGCCTTGAGCGTGCCGACCGTAGGCAGGCGTGCTTGCCATGGCCGTTCGGTTGCCGTGGCCACGGCGACGCTGATGGGCGGTTTTGGCGCGGAGAAGCCTTGGATCATCGTGTGGATGGAGAAGGCTTTGTACCCGGCCAGGACCAGCACGATCAACAGGACAACACCCAACATGATCAGCATGCGGCGACGCAGCATATTTCCAGTTCCTTGGAGAAAATCAGGCGAGACAGTGGGGAACATTACCGCGACTGGTAAAGGTAATCCAACTGCCAGTTTTTACAGGTTGATACGTGTTAGAGGGGGGAAAGCTTGAAAAGGTCGCCCGAACGTAACCTGAGCGTTCGGGCGATTTTCCGAGTTGACTACGCCATCAGATGAAGATGGTTGTCCCAGAGCCCTGCGGGTAGCTCTAGCGGTTTTGCGACCAAGTTTGCCTGACGGCAATCGTAGTACCGGCAGCGACCCTGGCCCGAGGTCACGACAAACCCGTCGGCCACCGCGCCAACGCCGGCGCAATCGGGCAGTGGCGCATCCAGGCGCACTTCGCCGCTGTCCAGGTCCCAGATGAAAAAGCGGTTGCCCCGTGGTGCGGTCAAGGCCACCAGCCGCAAGTCGCTGTGTACCGCGACACTGGCGGTGTAGTGCCCCATGGCCTGCAATTGTTGCTCGGGCACCGGGAACGCCACGAAGGGTTGGCTTGGGCGCTTGATCGCCAACAGTTCCGATTGCTCGTGGGACGCGCCCATGAACTGCTGGCCGGCGACGATGGTGCCATCGCTGGCAATCCCGAGGTGGCGCACGCTGTTCATTTGCTGGGCCAGGGTTTCCTTGCTCAGCAGGGTGCCGTCGCGTTGCATCAGGACCAGGCTTGGCTCCATGGCATTGAGGTTCATCTCGACCCGGCTTTCGGCTTCCGTGCGGATGCCACCGTTGGCAACCACCAGGGTTTCGCCGTCGGGCATCCACGACACCTGATGCGGGCCAATACCGTGGGTGGATATCTCACCGCTGTGTACCAGTCGCTCACCTTCGAATTTATAGACACCGAGCAGGCCGCGACCCGGATCGCTGGTGTCGTTTTCGGTGGCGTACAGCCAGTCGCCGCTCTGGTGAATCACCGCGTGACCATAAAAATGCCGGTTCGGTCGCGATGTCACCGTTTGCAGCAATGTCCCGTCGCGCAAATCGATCAGGTAGCTCTCGGTACCCGGCCGACGGGCGACGAACAGTGCGATCGACAATGTCGGGTGGTTGATGATGTCGTGGCAGCGCTGGCCGACCTGGGTGGCGAACACCCGGGTGCCGTCCAGACGATAGCCGACGGCGTAATGCTTGCCGTCAGTGTCGTCCCTCGCCGAGAGCAGCAGCGGGCTTTGGTCCTTTTGCCGGAACAGCTTCCAGCCGCCCAGCGTCACCGCACCGAGCAGCAAACTGCCTAATGTCAGAGCCTGGCGTCGCAGCATGGCACTCGCCCTCATCAGTCACCGTCGTTGGCGTTGAAGCCCAGTTGGATGCCCAGCGCCTTGGCCAATTCGCCTTCATGCAGGCGATGGACGACGTTGAGGCTGTCGTAGAGTTCGTTGAGTTGTTGGCGACCGGCGTCGTCATTGAGCATTTCAGTCAGCGAGCGCTTGTTGGCGGCGAACAGTTTCAACGACGCGTCATAGGCTGCGTCGATTTTCTCGGCCAACGGCTTCTGGTCGCTTGGTAGCAAGTTGCGCAGGCCTTTGTTGTCGACACCTTCCCACACGGTTTTGGCTGCCGCGAGGCTGGCTTGAAGGCCGGCCAGGGAAGACTGGCTGCGCCATGCATCGGCCTGGAACGGTTGTGGAACGCCCTTGGTCTGACGGCCCATTGGCGTGCCGAGCTTTTTCTTCAGGCTATCGAGGGCGGTGACTTGTACACGCAGCAGATCGGCAATCGCTTCATGGGAGTCGGCGTAGCGCTGGTTCGGGAATTTGCTCATCTGCGCGAGCATGCCGTCGGTGTTGTTCCAGCTTTTCAGGATGTCTTCAGCCAGTTGTTTCTGGCGCTCGCCAATGGCGATCAGCAGCGGGCAGTACTTGGCCTTTTGCGCTGCGTTGGCCACATCGGGCTTGCTGTCGAACAGGATGTATTCGTAGGCCGACAGGCCTTGCACCACGACGCTGGACTTGGCCAATGCCGCTGCGTCGATTTGCGGTTGTGCGGTGATCAGTTGCTCGACCTGACGGCCGACCAGGTTTTTCTTGTCTGGCCAGAACTGCACTTGCCAGGCACGGTTGCCCTCGGCCAGCGGTCCGATCAGCAGCGGTTGCAGCTCGGCCCAGGCTTTTTGTGCATGCAGGAAGTCGGCGCGGGCGGTTTCGAGGGTTTGCTTGCCTTCGCAGTAAGCGAGGGCGCTGACAGCCAGTTGGCGGTCGGCTTCAACCCAGCGTGTGTAAGTCGGCAGAATCACCGATTTGGCGATGGCTGCCGAGGTGACCGCTTGTGGGTCTTGTGGCGAACAGGCGCCCAACGCTAGCGCGGCAAGGCTGGTGAACAATAACTTGGGACGAAACATGTCGGGCTCCCGCAGATTGAATGCGTATTAAAGGGAATTCAAAAACGCCAGCAACGCAGCGCGCTGCTCGGCATTGAAAGACAAAACCTGTTGCTGCGCCGCTTGCGCTTCGCCGCCATGCCACAGCACGGCTTCGAGCAGATTGCGGGCGCGACCGTCGTGCAAGAACTGGGTGTGGCCACTGACGGCTTGAGTCAAGCCAATGCCCCACAACGGTGGCGTGCGCCAGTCGCGACCACTGGCCTGGAATTCAGTGCGGTTGTCGGCCAGGCCGTCGCCCATGTCATGCAACAGCAAATCGCTGTAAGGGCGAATCACTTGATTGGCCAGTTCAGGTTCGGCGGCGTTGGCGACGGTGGTGTATTTGGGGGTGTGACAGGACTGACAGCCTGCCTGGTAAAACAGACTCTTGCCGGCCAGCACTTCAGGTGCGCTGACGTCACGACGCGCCGGTACGGCGAGGTTGCGGGTGTAGAACAGCACCAGACGCAGGATGTTGTCGCTGACTTCCGGCTCGCCATCGGGGCCGTTGCCATTGGGTGCCTGTTTGCAGTCGGCTTGTGCGTCGGTGCAGTCATCAAATGGTCTCAAGCTGGTCGTGAGGCCCATGTCACCGGAAAACGCATGAACATTTTGTTGATTGAGATTCGGCTGACCGGCCTTCCAGCCAAAACGCCCGAGCACGGTTTTCTGCTGCACGTCATCCCAAACACGGTTCGGGCGCCCGGCGATGCCGTCATTCGCCTTGGCCTGCGCCTCGGCGTTGGCCAGGATCGCCTCGTCGGGGATCGCTTCGAGCAAACCCAGGCCAATCATCGGCGGCGCAACCCGAGCCGAGAAACGGGTGTCTGGGTGCATCGGGCCGTAATTTAGCTGGGAGATGTTCAGGCTCGGCTTGCGCAGTTCGATCTCGGTACCGTCCTTGAAGCGAATCGGCACCGGCGTGTAATCGACTCGCACCTTGCCTTCAGGGGCGACGCCGGGCACGGCCATGTCCTGGAACTGCCCACCGTAGACGGGCTCCGGCACGACGCCCTGTTGCTCGATGAGCTTGGCATAGGCCGGGGTATCGGGGATCGACAGGCGCACCAGCATCGAAACAGCGTTGGAATCGCCGAGCTCTGGCGGGTGGCCGCGACCGTCCCTGATGTGGCAGCCCTGGCAGGCGTTGGTGTTGAACAGGGGGCCGAGACCATCGCGGGCAGTGGTTGTCGACGGGGCGATCACCCAGGGGTTACGGAAAAAGCTGTTGCCGACGCTGAAGTCCACGCGCCGGGAGGGCGGCAGGTTGGCGGAGGGCAGGGAGAATGAATTCTGATCGGTCTTGCGCACGGTTGCGCTACCGCCGGAGCGGGCTTCACCGGGTTCGGCTTCGGTAAAACGCGGGGCGTCATCGCAGGCACTCAGGCCCAGGGCCAGAAACAGTGCGGACAAGCGAAGAGGCAGCGAGGGCATCAGACATCCTGCAAGACGTGCAAAACAAGGGCGCAAAGTCTAACAGGACAGGCAAGTTTGAATAAGAGGAATTATCGTTTGCTTTGATTTGTAGGAGCTGCCGCAGGCTGCGATCTTTTGATCTTGCCTCTAAAAAGATCGCAGCCTCGTTTCACTCGACAGCTCCACAGGGTGAGCGGTTCTCCGGGAAATGAAAAAGGCGACCCGAGGGTCGCCTTCTTGTTCAGCCAGCGTTGATCAGAATTCGTGATCAGCGTTGTCCGGGTTCAGGTCGCTGATACCCAGTTTGCCAGCGGCGGCTTCGATCGAACCGGTCTGTTTGACCAGGGAAGCGATGGCGTCGCGCACGATCTGGTTGCCAGCGGTGTTGCCGGCAGCGATCAGTTGGTCGTAGTGCTCACCCTTGTTGGCGTGATCGACGATCACCTGCATCTTGGCTTCAGTAGCGGCCAGATCGGCTTTCAGTGCGGTGTCTGCCGCCGGGTCAACCTTGGCCACCAGGGACGACAGGCTGGCGCCGGTCATTTTGGTGCCGTCGACGCGGGTGTATTCGCCCAGGTACACGTTACGAACGCCTTTGGCATCGTAGAACTGCGAGTTGTGGGTGTTGTCGCTGAAGCAATCGTGTTCGTCTTCAGGGGAGTTGGCTTCCAGGGAAACCTTCATGCGCTCGCCCGCCAGTTCGCCCAGGGACAGGCTGCCCATGCCGAACAGCAT
>NZ_JBOIBY010000309.1:0-4218 GCF_050739655.1 Pseudomonas sp.
TTTCTGACCAATACAAAATCAGGATCAAAAGATCGCAGCCTGCGGCAGCTCCTACAGGGCGTCGGCGGTGGCTTGTATATTTTTTGAGCTGTGATAGTGTCCGGATACGCCTCAACCCATCGAGGCTTGTGAAAACCCCGCCTTTTTCTGGCGGGGTTTTGCTTTTTTCGTGCAGAAGAAAGGAGTCTGCCCTGATCATGACCGCACCTTCCATCACTCTTACCCGTCTGGACGTTCAACGTCTGGAGCGTCTGATCGACAGCCTTGATGAAACGCTGCCGGGCGTTATCGCGTTGCAAACCGAGCTGGATCGCGCCGATACACTGGTCGGCCACGATGAAGTGCCAGCCGATATCGTGACCATGAATTCCCGCGTGCACTGCCGCGAAGAAAGCAGTGGCAAGGACTATCACCTGACGTTGGTGTACCCCAAGGACGCCAATGCCGACGAAGGCAAAATCTCCATCCTGGCGCCAGTGGGCAGTGCGCTGCTGGGCCTGAAAGTTGGCCAGCATATCGACTGGCCGGCACCGGGCGGCAAGACGCTGAAACTGACCTTGCTGGAAGTCGAATCGCAACCTGCCAATGGTGGCGACTACCACGTTTGACCTTGGCTCAGACCTGCTCGAGCGCCTCGTTCAACGCGCGTTCCAGGTCGGCCTTGTAGCGCAGGTAAAGATTGCTTGAGCCCTGACCATCACCGAGCAGGCCCGACAGGTCCAGATCGGTGATGTAACAGCGGTAACGTTCGGTCTCACGGCGCTGCTCGACGATTTCCCGGGCGACCACGCTGAACAGTTGGTCGCCGTGCTCCAGCTCTGAAAATTCCCTTTGATTGCAATACAGCGCGACCTGCACCTGGCCTGGTGCGGCTTTGCCGATGATTGCCTGTACGTCATAGAACGGTTTATTGACCGGCGTTTGCGGTGCCGGCCGAGCTTCGACCCGGCGCGACCGGCCCGTGCCGCTGGGCAGCAGTTGGTAATAGCGAATGTCCAGGTTCTGCGATTGAGTGGAGTCCATCGGCAGCGAGGCGTCGCGCCGATACTGGATCGATTGCAGGAAGCGTTGCAATCGCACCAGCAAGCTTTGCTCGTCATGCCAGGGCAGCCGTTGATACCACAGGGCATTGAATTCATCGAGTACGTACAGGTCCGTCAGGCTTTCACTTGTCCGGTAGAAAACCTGGATGCTGTCCGGCAAGCCCATCGGCAGGAGCAATGCCAGATCGTGGTCTTCCAGGGCCATCGGGTCCAGGTGCAGCGGGCTGTAGCTGGACTGGTCTTCAGCCAGGTAATCAAGCAGCGCAGGCAACGTGGCAAGCGCCACGTGATTGACCTGGCCAGGCACCAGTTCCAACACGTGGTAATGCTGCTGGACCTGGATCAGGTAACGCAGGTTGAGTTGGCTGAGCAATAGGTTCTGCGCCGTATCGATGATGTCTTCAACACGCTGTGCGATGAATTGCGCGCGGTTATGGCAGAAACAACGCACTCGTAATTTTGGTTGTAGAGGGCCGTTTGGCAGGTTGTTGAGATAATCGCGCACGCAGTCGAGCAGCGCGTGGGGTCCGTCATAGCGGTTGACCAGCACTTCGTTCCAGCTATTGAGCGTGACCTGATCCAGGGTCAACACCAGGTTTTCCCGAACACCCGCGTAGCTCAGTGAGTCGGTACGCTCGGTAGTCATCAGGATGTTCAGGTCCCTGTGATGCTTGAGCGGGTCGACGCCGACATTCACCAGAATCAACACTACACTCGGGATGCTGGCGCGCAGCAAAGGCTCTTCGGCAACGGTCGGCAGTGGCAGCGCGATGCTTTGTTGCAGGCGGCCGAGCAGGTTGAACAGCTCGAATTCACTCAGGTCGCTGCTGCCGGGATGCAAGGCCAGGCGTGTGCTGCTGTCGATCACGCCGTTGCGGTGGCACCAGGTGAGCAATTCGAGCAAATGGCGGCTGCGCTTGATCGGTGCAAAATGCTCCCATTCAAGCGCCGTGAGATTGCCGTTGTACAAACCCCATTGGCTTTGCTCCGACTCGTTCTTGTCGGGTGAGTACACCAGCGTCAGGGTGTCTTCGGCCAGATCGGGGGCGATGCCGGGGTTGATGAACTCGACCTTGTCTGCCTTGCGCTCGAAGGCTGCATACAGGCGTCGGCCCAGCACGCTGAGGTCGCGCTTGTTGATCAGGCTGACGGTTTGCTCGTTGCGGGCGAACTGGGTCAGGAAGCGGTAGCTGTAGTTCAGTTCGTTGACCAATGCCCGACGTTCCGAACTGACCTGGCGGACTTTCCACTGGCTGCGGCTGTCGAGCAAGGCTAATTGACGGTGATCCCATTGCCATTCATGGGTCAGGCGTTCGAGTAGCGAGCGTTGCCAACTCTGGGTGCGGCCGCCGGTGCCGGTCAGTTTGCGATTGGCCTTCAGGTACAGCGCACGACGTACCAACTCCAGGCGTTCCGGCTCGTTACGGGCAATAAGGTATTCCTCGATGCGCCGGTAAACCACGACGTAAGGGTCGAGCTCATCAAGGTCGAGTTGATTGGCAAAGACCGCTTGTTTGAAGCGTAGGCTCAGGCATTGGACCCTCGGATGTTCGCTGGCATACACCTCGGTCAATAGTAGCTTGAGCACCGACTTGTACGGCGACTCGATACCCTTGAACAACTGCCACAGCCCAGCGCCGATAAATTCGCCGGGCGGGATGAAGGCAAGGTTACCCAGATCGAGGGTTTCGTCGGCACGAATGAAACGCTTGGAAATCAGGGTATGGGTGTAGCGGTCGTAACTTGCCTCTTCATAGACGGGCACCAGCCACCAGATCGGTGTGCGCCCCGCCAGCCAGATAGCGGTGCGATAGAACTCGTCCAGCAGCAAGTAATGCTGGGTGGTGCCGCAGTCTTCCGAGCTCAGTTGGGTATCGCGCTCGCCACGTACGAATCGGACGGGATCGATCAGGAAAAAGTGCGCCTCGGTGCCCTGGCTGGCAGCCCAGGCTTCAAGCAGCTGGCACTTTTTGCGCAGTTCGGTGAGCTCGGTTTCGCTCAAGTCCGGGCTGTGACAAACCCAGACGTCCATATCACTCTGGTCAGCCTGGGCGAGGGTGCCGAGGCTGCCCATCAGGAACAGGCCGTGAATCGGCCGTGGCGGATTGCTGCCGTGACGCGGTTTATAGGAGAACGAGCGGGTCAGGCGCTGGGCTTCGGCCAGGACATTGGCTTCTGGCTCGAAATTCGAAACCCCAGCCGGCGTGTTGCCTGAAACGTAACCTGGCAACAGTGGATGGTTGACGTGGAAGAACAGCGGCAAAAGGCTTAAAACCGCCTGCTGGCGCGTGGACAAGCCTTCCACGGCACGGGCCAGGCGGCCCTCGTTGAGCTTTAGAAAGCGTGCGCGCAGTTGACTGAGAACCTTGCGGTCGATTCCCTCGTCCAGATCGGGGCGGATTTCGTGGGTGCGGATCATGTCAGCTCAAACCGGCTTGCAAGCTCGGACGTGGAGGCTCTCGGGTGATGGCAGTTTAGCGTCTGGACCCAAGGACATTTAAGCTGAATTTGGTTTTTTGGCGTCAGATTTATAACGTTGAAAAAGGTCAGCCAGCCGAACAGGCCCACGGACATCCCGGTTCGGGTTTTCCGTGGGCGGCACGATGGAATTCAGGCTGTAGCTTCGGCGTTCAGAATGGTGAGCACGGTTTGAACGTTTTGAGCGGCGTCGCGACCCAGGCTGGTCAGGTAACCGCCATCGGGCTGGTCGATCAGGTCTTTTTCGTGAAGGCGTTTGGCAGCGGCAATGTGTTTCGCGGCAGCGGTCTGATGAATTTTCAAACCTTCCTGGGAACTGTCCAGGTTGAAGAGGGCGAGGACTTCCAGTTCGGCAACCAACTCAGGGGTAAGCGACATAAGGACTCCAGACTTTCTAGGAATTTGGCGACAGCGTCCCTAAGGTGATCCCACTTGTGCGGCATGTCCAGTGTTCGTGACAGGGTTATTTCTTTTCCGGCGGCAACTCGGGCAGAGCCCGCAGCGCGGCTTCGTACCATTCGGTATTGAACGCGCGGTCTTCGTCGAGCATCGTGTCGATTTCTATGGCCAAAACGTGAGCCATCAGATTGAGGATGTCTTCGCGCTCGTAGCCCACCAGCGTCAGCTTGTTGAAGGTCGCTTTGGCAGCCGGCGGATTGTCGCTTTCGATCTGGTTCTCGATGGCTTCGGTCAGCGT
>NZ_JBOIBY010000310.1:0-45747 GCF_050739655.1 Pseudomonas sp.
CTTCAGGACGCCGCGTTCATTCAGAATTTTCGCGTTATCGTTAACGTTTTTCGCGAGCAAGCTCGCTCCTACAAATGCCTTAACTGACCGGCATTAGGGCAAGCCTCGCTCCTACAGCTCGCACACAAATATGCGAACGACCTGTAGGAGCGAGGCTTGCCCGCGAAGCTCTTAAAGGCTGATCGAGTTCGCCTCGAACCGCACGCGCGGATGAGCAATCCGATCCTGCGCCCGCACCAACTCCAGCTCGTAACTGGCACAGGCCTGGGTTTCCAGCAGTACTTCATGCACCGCCGATGCGGCGAACTCGAAAGCGGCCACCAGGCTATCGCCCAACAATATGCGCGCCAGGAACAGCCCGGACGTCAGGTCACCAACGCCTACTGGCTGACGCGGAAACGCCAGCAGCGGACGCTGTAGATGCCAACTGCCTTCGTCGGTTACCAGCAGCATTTCGAAGACGCCCGGGGTTTTGCCGGGATAGTCCAGATGCTTGACCAGAACCGCTTTGGGCCCACGCGCCAGCAACGCCCGCGCCATCGCCAGGCAATCAAACAGCGACTGCGGCTTGCGTCCGGAAAAGCTGTCGAGTTCAAGTTGATTGGGGCACATGAAGTCAGCCACCGCAGCGGCCTCCTCCAGCAGGAAGTCACTGACTTCCGCAGGCACGCTGCAACCCTTCTCCGGATGCCCCATCACCGGGTCACAGAGGTACAACGCTTTGGGGTTCATCGACTTGATCCGCGCCACACCTGTGAGGATGGCCCGGCCCTGAGCAGCACTGCCAAGGTAGCCCGACAACACCGCGTCGCAATTTCCCAGTTCGCCAATCGCCGCTATACCTTCGACCAGATCGGGAATCTGATGCGGCGCCAGCACGTCGCCCGCCCACTGCCCGTATTGCGTGTGGTTGGAGAACTGCACGGTGTTGAGCGGCCAGACATTCACCCCGACCCGCTGCATCGGAAAAACCGCGGCACTGTTGCCAGCGTGGCCGAACACCACGTGGGACTGGATAGCGAGCAGATGAGGCGTACGTTTCATGCGGCGAGTTTCCGTAAAACGATTGAAATTCAAGGGGCGCAGTATGCGACTAAACGCAGCCTGTACGACAGACCGGCGACGCAGTTAAGCTGACACTATCTTGTTGGAGCACCTGCTGATGCTGACCCTTGGAAATATCTTCGTGTTAATGCTGCTCGCCACGGCTGGCGCCTGGCTTTGGCACAATCACGGCTTGCGCGAGCGCGCATTGGAGCGGGTAAAGCAGCATTGCAGCAACCTGGGGATCGAGTTGCTGGATGGCAACGTGGCATTGAGAAAAATTGGCTTTATCAAGGATGCCAATGGTCGGCGGCGCCTGGCCCGTGTGTATAACTTCGAATTCACCGTCACAGGCGAAACCCGGCATAACGGCACCATCACCCAGTTTGGCGCCCACAGCGCGCAGATAGAGCTGGCGCCTTACCCCATGCCGTTTGACGACACGCCTCCCGTTGCAGATGTGGTCAAGCACAGCGCTCAGGTGATCGAACTGAACCATTGGCGCCAGGAGCACAACAAGTGGAAGTCATGACGTTTGATGTCGTCAGTTAAATCCATTCGCGGGCAAGCCCGCTCCCACACATTCATGTTTGGCCTGGAAAAAAATGCACCACCACAGATCAACTGTGGGAGCGGGCTTGCCCGCGAAGGGGCCGTCAGGGGTTGCGCAAAAATCCTCTAGCTCGGCTGAGCCCTGCACCCCGCCAATCCCTTCTGTAGCGCGACAACATCCTGCGAGCTGCTGAAAATCAATTCGATCCGCGAATCCTGCCGCCATTCGCTGGGCTGCCATTTCAACGCTGAGTTATCCAGCGCATTGGCCGACACCCAGCCCTCGACGCTGTGGATAACCAGCTTCGCGCGCCGCCAGGAAAGGCTTTCAAGCCATTGGCGGACAAGCGTTGCATCGAAGACCTGGCTCGGATGCCAGCGCCAGCCGGCGCTCCAGCTGCCTTCCTGTTCCTGACTCAAGAAAATCGGCATCGCCGGATCCGTCCAGATCGCTGGAACTTGCGCCAGTCCCTGGGGCATCACGAAGTTATCCACACCTTCGACGGCTTGAACCCGCAGACCAGGTAATTCGATCAGTGGCATCTGCGCCTGTTGCGTCCAATACAACGGACGCGTTGGCAGCTGTGCGGCGAGGCGATGTCGATCAATTTCATCGAGGTTTTCCGATTTGTTCAGCAATAGTAGGCCGGCGCTGCTCAGGGCCTCTTGCTGTGCCTGTGGCAATGCCTTGCCGGCGGCGAGCGCCTGGGCATCCAGTACCAAAACGCAGGGTTGAACGCTCAATACGCCCAGCCACGGTGTCTCGCTCAATTGCTTGAGCAACTGCGCCGGGTGGCCCAGCCCGGAAGGCTCAATGAACAACCGATCCGGCCGCGCCTTGCGCAGTAAACGGCCGAGACCGACCTGAAACGGCGCACCGTTGACGCAACACAAACACCCCCCGGCCACTTCGCCCAGTGCGATACCATCGGCATCCTGGGTCAGCAGTGCGGCGTCGATTCCGATCTGTCCGAACTCATTGATCAACACCGCCCAGCGCTCGCCTGCAGGGCGTTGCTCCAGCAGGTGTTTGATCAGACTGGTCTTGCCGGCCCCCAATGGCCCGGCGATGACGTGGGTAGGAATGTTCTGCAACATGATCAAAGGTTTCTGAGGAGGTGAAATGCGGTGGATGGGATTGTCGTTGCTCCTGACACTGACTTGCAGCGAGGTGCTGGCACAGGCCTGCGTTGTCCACAGCCAGGCGGAACGACTCGACGTCAAAGTCTGCCAGCAGAACCGCAACATCCCGGAAAAACTGTTCGCCGACGGATTCTGCCAATCAAACCTGGCCGGGCAGAAAGTCGAGGTGCAATACGTCGACCAATGCCCCGCCGGAGCGTTCGGCGTGTGCAGCAACGCTCAAGTCGCCAATATGCCCTACCGTCAGGATATTCACTATTACGGCGTGGCCTCGGATGCGGCGTATTTGAAGCCGTATTGTGAAACGCAAAGCCAGGGTCACTGGCTAAAGCCTTGAGCTGTGCAGCTCAGCCAACAGCCTCTTCATGCCAAGGCCCGAATGGATCAGGCAGCGTTCGCCAACCCTCGGTACCCAGCGCCATTTCTTCATCGGTCAGCAGGCATTCATCAAGCTCTGCGGTGAGCCGTTTGAAGTCAACGTTCTGGCCGATGAACACCAGTTCCTGGCGGCAATCACCAGCATCAGCGGACCAGTTCTCCATGATGCTGGCAGTGCTTTCTTCGTCCTGCGGCCATTGGTTTTTTGGTACAAAACGCCACCAGCGCCCGGCGAAACCGTGACGCATCAAACCACCGGCCTGAGACCAGCTACCAGCATCCGTGTGCTTGTTCGCCAGCCAGAAGAAACCCTTGGAGCGCAGTAGTTTTCCATTCGTCCACGGGCGGTCGATGAAGCTGTAGAAGCGCTGCGGATGGAAGGGTCGACGAGCCCGGTAAGCACTGGAGCCGATGCCGTACTCTTGAGTTTCAGGTACGTGTTCACCGCGTGATTCTCGCAGCCAACCCGGCGCCTGCGCGGCTTTCTCGAAGTTGAAGCGACCGGTGTCGAGGATCTTCTTAAGTGGCACTTCACCCATGACCATCGCAATGACTTCAGCCTCGGCGTTGAGCCGTTCAAGGATCGCCATCAGCTCCTGAAGCTCATTGCTGCTGATCATGTCGGTCTTGCTGATGAGTATCACGTCAGCGAATTCGACCTGCTCAACCAACAGATCCGTAATCGACCGCTCGTCCTCCTCCCCCAAGGTTTCACCACGGGACGCAAGGCTTTCAGCGGCCTGGTAATCGAGCAGGAAATTCACTCCATCAACCACAGTGACCATGGTATCGAGCCGGGCGATGTCAGTGAGGCTTTGGCCGCTTGCGTCGCGGAAAGTGAACGTTTCCGCGACCGGTAATGGTTCGGAAATACCTGTGGATTCGATCAACAAGTAATCAAAGCGACCTTCACTGGCAAGCTTGCTCACTTCCTCCAACAAGTCTTCGCGCAACGTGCAGCAGATGCAGCCATTGCTCATTTCCACCAGTTTTTCTTCTGCGCGACTGAGGCTGATACCGCGCTGGACATCGCTGCCATCGATGTTGATTTCACTCATGTCATTGACGATTACCGCGACGCGCAAATTCTCTCTAGTACGTAATATGTAATTAAGAAGTGTACTCTTTCCGGCCCCTAAAAAGCCCGAGAGGACAGTAACCGGTAGACGATCTGGCATCAGCTGCTCCACATGGCATGCCTGGTCGAAATGCCAGGCGCTGCCAAATGTTATAGTATAACGATACATAGTCGCCACTTTCTGTTCTGACTGTGCGCGGTAGAAATTGTGCACGTGGATAAAGCGCTACGTTCCACGTGGAACTACGGTTTAAAACCAGCTCGACAAATGTCTAAATGACAGCGGCCCAGATTTGGCACTATGGTGTCTATTCGCTATAGCGCGTGATCGAAGCATTCGAGAAAAATAATATGATCCAGATCACTCTGCCCGATGGTGCATTGCGTGAATACGACCAACCGCTGTCCGTACATGAGATCGCCGCGAGCATCGGCCTGGGGCTGGCCAATGCGGCGGTAGCGGGTCGCGTCGATGGTGTGTTGGTAGATTGCGAGCACATGGTCGAGGCCAATGCCCGTGTCAGCATTGTGACGCCGCAGGAGCCTGACGGCCTGGAGATCCTGCGCCGTTCCTGTGCGCTGATGCTCGCGATGGCCGTCAAACAACTTCACACACACACTCAAATGCGAAAGAGCTCGGCACTGGGTGACGGGTTCTTCTGTGAGTTTGCTGTCGAGCGAGCCCTGTCGGCGGCCGAGCTGCCGCTCATTGAAGCGCGCATGCAATCACTGGCAGCGACAAACCACTCGATTCGACGCCGAGCAGTATCGCCCCTAGACAATCTGTCTCTCTATCGTCTCGGGGATACCGAGTACTGGACCACCGGCCCGCATGTGCCCACCACCAAGGTGTTGCAGGGGTTCGCCCTCGATCACATCAGCGGCACCTTGCATCAACGGATCTATGGAACGTGTTGGTCCAACCACAAGGAATTGCAATATTGGCGCCTGCCCGCTCACGTGATGGTCGTCAGCATGGATGATCGCCAGACAACCTACGCACATGAGGTAACCGAGGCCTTGCGGCGCGGTGGTGTACGCGCCCTGGCGGATCTTCGAAACGAAAAGGTCCACTATAAAATTCGCCAGCACAGCCAGACCGTTCCGTATCTGGTGGTGGTTGGGGAGAATGAAAAAGCCGGTGGATTTGTCAGCGTGCGAAGTGACAGCGGGGAGGATTTCGGAAGGATGACGGTTGAAGCGGTCTGTGAGTGGTTAAGTCAGCTGGGGATAGCCAGGCACTGAACGAAAGTGTTCGCGGGCAAATCGGCAATCCGACTTGCCCGCGGTGCTTTTAAGCTCTTGGTTTGACAGTTCCGCAATCCTGCCCCAACCACACGGCACGAGTATCGAGGCTACCCTTCTGGTTGATACCGGTGGCATTGAACGTGCCGTTGACCTTGGTGGTGAATTCACGGTCACTGAGGAATGTGGCAACGCCCGCGCCCTGCGCTTTCGGACAGCTGAAACGGAATTTCCACTGGTTGCCGGTGCGATCGGTGATCTCCTGCTTGCAACCCGATTGCGGGTCCGTCAGAGGGATATTGTCAGTCTTGACCTGCTCCGGCGTCAGGCAAGCGCGAATACCTTTGCCCCCCATGGTGATGCCCTGCTTTTCCAGCTGCGCACGTTGCTCAGGGGTTATCTGGCTTTGTATTTGCCCGAGCAGCAGCTGCAGGTCCGGCATGTTCTGGTCATCAACCTTCATGTTGCTGGTGGTCAGCTCCCACAAACCTGGCTGCAGCATTTGCGCTTGAGCCGCCACAGGAAGTGCCAAACCCAGCGTGACGGCCAAACCCAGCAGACGAACGTTCATCGTGTAACTCCTGATCAGTTGTGGCCGTTAGACGTCAGCCACGGGCTTCGGTTCATGGGCCAATTAAATAGCGACATTCTGCCCGGAACATGGTCTGTTAAGCATTGAATCTTCAGGAGCAAGGCAGCCCCAAATGGATTACTTCGGACCGCATATCTTCGGCTACACGATTGCACTGCTGCACTCTTTGGGCACGATTGCAGCAATCCATGCCGTGTTGACCGTTCGTACCGCACAAGGCTCGATCGCTTGGGCCTTGTCTTTGGTTTTCATGCCATACCTGACCCTGATTCCCTATCTGGTGTTCGGTCGCAGTACTTTCGATGGTTACATCAAGGCCCGGCGCCAAGCCAACGAAGAAATGCGCAAGGCCATCTCCGAACTGAACTGGCGGCCATGGGTCGAGGAAGCGCTTACCGCCCGCGCCTCCACCGCCTACGCCTCACTAAGGGCAATGCCGAAACTGGGGCACATGCCCTGCCTGGCCAACAATGAAGTGCGCTTGTTGATCAATGGCCGGGCGACCTTCGATGCGATTTTCGCCGCTATCGCTCAAGCCAAAGAAGCCGTGCTGATCCAGTTTTTCATCATTCACGATGACCGACTGGGTCAGCGCCTGCATAAGCTGTTACTGGAAAAAGCTGCTGAAGGCGTGGCCGTCTACCTGCTCTACGACCGTATCGGCAGCCACTCCCTGCCCCACAGCTACGTGCAGTCACTGCGAGATGGCGGCGTTGAGGTCAAAGCCTTTGCAACCCGTAGCGGCTGGCTGAACCGCTTCCAGGTCAACTTCCGCAACCATCGCAAGATTGTAGTGGTCGATGGCATCCTCGGCTTCGTTGGCGGGCACAACGTGGGCGACGAATACATGGGTGAAAAACCACCCCTGGCTCCTTGGCGCGATACCCATGTGCAAGTACGCGGCCCGGTGGTGGCCTGCATGCAGGAATCCTTTGCTGAAGACTGGTTCTGGGCGGCCCGCACTTTGCCCCCGCTGATGCTGCCGCAGGTGTATCCGGACGACGGCGTCCTGTGCCAAATGCTCGCCAGCGGCCCTGCTGACGCCTACGAGACCTGCTCTTTATTCTTCGTCGAAGCCATCCACGCAGCGACAGAGCGCGTATGGATCACCAGCCCATACTTCATTCCCGATGAAGCCGTATTCGCCGCCTTGCGCCTTGCAGTGCTGCGTGGGGTGGATGTGCGGCTTCTGCTGCCGTCACGACCCGACCATCGCATCGTCTACGCGGCCTCCAGTTTGTATGCCTTCGAAGCAGTGCGCGCAGGTGTGCGGGTTTTCCGATACGAGCCCGGCTTCCTGCATCAGAAAGTCGTTTTGATCGACAACGAGATCAGCGCCATTGGCAGCGCTAACCTGGACAATCGTTCGTTCCGATTAAATTTCGAAGTGATGTTGCTGACGGTCGACAGCAAGTTTGCCGCCCAGGTGGAGCAAATGCTCAACGAGGACTTTGCTCAAGCCCACGAAATCGCCAAAGACGAAGGCCGGGAGACCCGCCGCTTGCAACAGCTCGGCATGCGGGTCGCCCGGCTCATTTCACCCATCCTTTAAGGATTGTAGATATCGTCACGCGTCCATGGCAGCTCATGACTGCCATCGGCGTGAGCCTTCACTGCGAGAATCTGGTGCAGGTTGATCCAGCCCCGGGCAAACGCGTAAGCACAACCGGCCAGGTACAAACGCCAGATACGCAAGGCCTGACCCGGTACCAGTTTGGCAGCGGCTTCGAGGTTGTCCTCCAGACGTTCGCTCCAATGATCCAACGTGCGCGCGTAATGCAGACGCAAGCTTTCGACATCGACGATTTCCAGGCCTGCCTCACTGATCTCGGCAGAGATCATCGACAGGTGCGGCAGCTCGCCGTTAGGGAACACATACTTACCAATGAAATCGCCGGCACCGCGTCCTACCGGACGCCCATCGATGTGCTTGGCAGTGATCCCATGGTTCATCACCAGGCCACCCTCTTTCACCGCGCCGAACAAGGTTTTGCAGTACTCGGCCAGGTTCGCGTGACCGACGTGTTCGAACATGCCGACGCTGACAACTTTGTCGAAGCGTCCGTCCTGCGGTAAATCGCGGTAGTCGAGCAATTGCAGTTCGACCATGTCTTCCAGGCCTTCTGCCTTGACACGCTCCCTGGCCAGCTCAAGTTGTTCTTTGCTGAGCGTGATGCCAAACACCTTTGCCCCAAATTCACGGGCCGCATAGCGCGCCAGTCCGCCCCAACCGCAGCCCACATCCAGAAGATACTCGCCAGGCTGCAGGCGCAACTTGCGGCACAAATGGCGGAATTTTGCCTGTTGTGCCTGTTCAAGTGTTTCACTGCCAGTCTCGAAGTAAGCGCAGGAATACGCCATGTCACTGTCGAGCCATAGCTGGTAAAAGGCGTTGGAAAGGTCGTAGTGGTAGGAAATCGCCTTGGCATCCGTCTCCTTGTCGTGGACGGTGCGGATCAGTTGATCGTCGTCGCCTTCATCCAACAAGGCTTGGCTCCATTCATCGCAGACGCGAATCACGTCGCTGATGGAACCTTCGAGCTCCAGTTTGCCCTCGACAAAGGCAGCGCCCAGCGCATCAAGACTGGGATTGGTGAACTGGGTGACCATTTGTGGGTCCTTGACCACAATCGTGACGCTGGGCGTCGGCCCCAGATTGAATTCATGGCCATCCCAGAGTCGCAGGCGCAGCGGTAAATGCAGATTCTGTAAGGCCGGTGGAAGTTGCGCGAGCATGGAAAATCCCCCTTGTTTCAGACGCCTGATCAGAGGGTAGACCATCCTTGAAAAATAGCTGGCTATCGAATTAATAGCCGTCTTCTATGAATCGCGCCGGATCAACTCATGCGCCGCGAATGCATAAATGCTGTGCCCTCACTTTAAGTGACTGCGTACAGGGCCGACAGTTCTAACAATTTTCTTTCACAGGGCGGTGCGGTTTAGAGCCGTTTCTACAAAACCACTCACGTCTCATCCTTCAGTTTCAGCAAGGGTTCCTGAAACCGTAGCAGTCTTCCTGCGTTGCCCAATACCAGCAACGTGCTGAGGTTATGCAGCAATGCCGCAATCATCGCGCCGGCCGCACCGAGCCAACCGAACGCAGCGAAAGCGACTATGACCAGTGTCCAGCCCAAACCAATGATGACGTTGACTTGCAACGTCTGCCGACACTGACGACTCAATCGCACGCATGTGCCGAGTCGTCTTAGATCACTGCCGATCAGCACGATGTCGGCCGAAGCCAGCGCAATGTCCGCCCCGCCAGCGCCCATCGCCACCCCGACTACACCCGCCTTGAGGGCAAGGGAGTCGTTGATGCCATCACCCACCACCATTGGCCGGAAGCCGCTATCGATTTCAGTGAGCACGCGATTGAGTTTGTCCTCGGGCAACGCTTGCGCTTCGACATTGTGGATACCGACATTCTGCGCCAGCGTATGCGCAACGCTTTTGCGGTCACCGGTGAGCAACAGTTGCCGGCCCAGTCCCAAGTCGCGTAACTCACTCAACGCGAACTTCGCCTCAGGTTTGACGCTGTCAGCAAGCAATAACCAGGCGAAGAAATGGCCACTGAGCGCCAACCCGGCAATCGGTCCGTCATGCTCGGGAACGGCTGAGGTAACGATGCCCAATTGCGTGAATAGCTCCGGTCGCCCGAGCGCAGCTTCACCCTGGTCGGTCATCGCCACCACGCCCAACCCTTGGCGCTCATGAATGTCCGAGAGCGGTACAAAGTGCTCCTGTGTCACCAGCCCGGCCAGCGCCCGGCTGACCGGGTGGCTGCTGGCGGAACCCAGACTGGCGGCAAGTTTCAGCACGAGACTGTGATCCTCAAGCACGCTTTCAATGGACTGCAAGCGCAGGGTGCCGTAGGTCAGGGTGCCGGTCTTATCGACCACCAGTGACGTCAGGTCTGCCAATTCTTCAAGAAAGGCCGAGCTACGAATCAGAATGCCGTGGCGCGCGGCCACCGCCACCCCGGCTATTGCCGTTGCGGGTGCGGAGAGCACTAGTGCACAAGGACATGCTGCCACCAATACCGCGAGCATGGCCTGGGCGTCATTGGTGATGAACCAGGTCACTGCCGCCAGTAACAACACCAACACCATGTAGCTGCCGGCATAGCGCTCCAACAACCGGGTTATCGGTGGCTTGGAGCGTTCGGCGTTTTGCATCAATGCGATGACTTTGCCGAGCGTCGAATCATGCCCGGTACGGGTCACTTCGATACGCAACAAGCCATCAAGATTGATCGCGCCACCAAACACCGGCATGCCAACGCCCACCTCCACCGGCACCGACTCACCTGTAATCGACGCTGTGTCCAGACTCGCCTGCCCCGACAAAACCCGCCCATCCGCAGGCACTCGATCACCGGCACGAACCTCAACCAGATCCCCAGCCTTTAGCATGCCGTTGTCGATTTCGACGATAGAGCCATCGGCCTGCACCTTGCGTGCATGACTACGCGTCAATTTGCCGAGGGCATGAATGGCTTCCTGTGAGCCGATCACGCTGCGCTCTTCCAGCACGTGGCCAAAGATCATGATGATCGGCAACAGCGCCGCAGTCAGTAGATCGCCCGTCGCCCAAGCACCGAGCAAGGCCAGGGCAATCAACTGGTCGGTGATGCCGTGCAGGCTCGGATAACGCAGGCTGTACCAGGCGGAACGCATCACCGGTACTGCCACCAGCAACGAAGCAAAACCCAGCAATAGCTGACTCACGCCCGTCTGCTGCGGCGCCAACCAATGCCACACCAGGCCCAAAGCGAGTAACCCGAGTGCCAGCATGGCCAGGGTTAACTGGCGGGCGGCGCTGCGTTGTTCGGCCGAGGACAATAAGCTCGGTGCAGCGTCGGATTGCGCGGTCATTGTGCTGCTCCCTGAATGATCAGGCGGGAATCATCTTTGGGATCAACCGTCGTCACCGACCCGGCCTGACCTAGAATTTTCGGCATTCTCTCGCGGTAAATCCGCAGCAACATTTGCGGATCGGTGCCCTGCTCTTGCGCCTTGGCCAGGCTCAATACCGTAGCGGTGTCAGCCGACGCTTTGGCCAGCCGCTCACTCGCCTGAGCGTGGGCGACTTGTAGAGTTCGGTCGGCTTGCTCGTTGGCAGCCTGCGCCAGTTTCTCGGCTTCAGTGCGTGCGTTGGCGACGGCTTTATCGGCTTGTTGACTGGCCGTGAGAACGGCGTTGAAGGCGTTCACCGCAGGACCGGGCAAGCTCGACTGAACGTCGACTCGTGCGACTTCGATCCCCAGGCCCTGCCCTGTCGCGGCTAACTCTGCCAGGCGCTGATTGATGCCCTGCACCAAATCACCGCGTAGCCGTTCGCGCCTTTCAGCTGCCTGGTTATCTGCACCGATCAATTCCGGACGTGCAACCAGAATGGTGTCCAGATCTCGCGCAGCGGTCAGGGCGACAGCACTGCGCGTCACCAGTCGATCCAATGCCGGCAGCACGTGTTCACCTTGAAGCACAAAGGCATAAGGATCAGCGACTTTATAGAAAACCCGCACATCAAGCTGCACTACCCCGGCATCACCGGTCAGCAGGTAACCGGAACCCGCCAACGCGTCGCTGATCGGCGTGGCGAAACTGGCCACGCGATCAGCTTGCAAAGCGGCATCACTGCGCAGCAAGTTATCCACCCGACGCTCGATTACCCGGTCCGCTGCTGGCAACAAAATCACCTGCTCAAACGGTCGCGGCCAAGCCAACAATAAACCTGCGTTCCGGATGCGATCGAGCGCGCCGAAGTGCAAAACCACCGCGCGATCTTGCGGGTCGATCTGACGCACATTGGAAAACGCCCACGCCAGAGCGGCGAGTATCGTCACCCCATACAACACTAAAAAAGCCAACCGCCCGGCCTGTATCCAGGGGCTACTCAACTCAATTGTTCCACGTGGAACCAAACTCATGGCTGCGATCCAGTCTTGGTGTCGAGGCTCGGTGGGCCGTCAACCAAAACCCGGAAGGGCGCAGCATCCGTGCGCAGGATGATTTTTGTCCCCGGTGTCACTACGGTGCCCAATGTGTCGAGCGACCGCAGCAAATTGTAAAGCTGAGGGGAACCGGCGTATGCACGACCATAAATCTGCGCAGCTTCCACGCGTGACTGCGCTTCTATGTCAGCCGCTTTTACTGTGGCATCAGCCTGGACGATTCGAGCATCACGTTCGGCAGCAGAACGAATTTGTGCCGCTTCTCGCTTGCCAATGGCAGTTCGTTCCGTGGCGATGGTCTCACGCTCGGCACGCATACGATCGACCGTCGCGGTGAGCGTTACCGACGGCAAGGTCAGCCGTTCGATACCGACTTGCAGAACTCGAACCCCATAAGTGGTGAGTAACTGTTGATCGATTTGATGACGAAGCTGCGCTTCGAATTCTGCGATGTGTACCTGACTGGCGTCGGTGTTCACCAGGTTCGCCAGATCGAAACTGCTGGCCGTGGTTTCCAGCGCCGAGCCTATAAAAGTGCGGATCTGTCGCGCCGCCTCATCGGGTTGGTTTTGCACGGCGCGCATGAAGCGCTGCACATTGTCGGGATCACCTTGCACCTGCCAAGCGACGTATGCCTGAACAATGATGCGCAAGCCATCTCGAGTACCCACATCCTGCAACCCGCTGGACGTGGTTCGCAGCCGAAGATCAACCGGGATCGCCGCCTCAAATGGCGTCGGCCAGCGCCAGCCAAGACCTGGTTCCAACAACACCCGCGCTGGATTGCCGAAACGCGTAATCACTGTGGCTTCGCCCGAACGCACTTGCACCAGGCTGGCTGCCGCAACGGCAATGACTACCAATAACGCCGCCCAGCCCATTCGCCGCCAAGGAAACGGGCCAGCTTCCTGTGGGTCGCCGTGGTGATGATGGTGATGACCGTGGTGATGTCCGCCGTGATCGTGATCGTGACCGGCGTGATCGTGACTGTGAGACTGGCTCAATGGGTAGCTCCTGGCTGAGCGGTTTTAAGCGACGACGCAGGGTCAGCCGGCAACGTGAACGTACGGAGGTCGATAGTCGGTGCGTTACTGGTACCACCCAAACGATGATCGAGCACCAGCAACCTGGCATTGGCCAAACCCTGAGAGAGCTGACCGAAATACTGCTCCAGCACGAAGGCCTGACCCGCATTGGCGTACGCCTTCTGCTCAGCACTGAACTTGAGATCCGCCACTTGGGCGCTGGCATTGATTTCGTGCGCACTGGCGGTCGCTTGATCGCGGGCAACACTGGCCTGCAATTGCGCTTGGTTGGTGGCTTCGGCAGCGGCGCCACGTTCACGGGCGATCAATGCCTGAACGCCAATCTGCGCCGCTTGCACACCGTGATAAGCATTGGCTGCTCCAGCAGGCGGATGAATCGCTTCAACCACAGTGGCGAGAATTTCTACGCCACTGTCGAGCTTTTGCAGGTCAGCCTGCACCGCTCGGCCAATTTCTTCGCCGAGCCCTACCCTGTCTTCACCGAGCAAACCATCGAGGGTTCGCGAAGCAAAGTCGTGAACCAGAATCCGGCTGGCGGTGCTACGGATCAGCGTCGGTACATCAGCGCTGTTGTAAGTCGCAGCCAACGCCGCCTGATCGTTCAGGCCGATGCGGTAGACAAAGCGCACATCCATGTTGACGATCTGAAAGCTCTGCTTGTCGGCACGACTGCTGGCGATCACCTGGGACTTGTCGTTCACATGGCTGGCGTCCCACAAGCGATTGGCGGTGATGGGGGCTGGACCTTCAGCGGGAGCTACCTGAGTAGGCGCAGACGCGTCACCAACACTAGTGGCCAGTTCATGCACCACGCCGTTTTCCACATTAAGCACCCGCCCCAATGGCCAAGGTAAACCGGCGTGCAAACCGGGACCAAAGACCGTCACCGGTTTGCCGAAGCGCTCGTAGATCCCCCGCCCTTGCAGTGGTATTTCGTGGAGTCCGGTCAGTAACCAACCGGCAAAGGCGACAACGAACAGAACCGGCCAGAATGCCCGACGCATGTAGGTGAACGCCCAGACCTGCCGCAGATCGATACCGAAGCGGTTGTGCAGTTCATGTTGCAACGCCAGCAATGGTTGCGGTGGCCAGCGCAGCAGATCAGCGATAAAGCTGCGTGCCATAAGTACGGGTTCAAGTTGTTCGCGGCGTGGGCTGAACAACGACAACACAGAACGCAGCAGTAACTCAGTCGCCACGAGCCCCGGCAGCAAGCCCATCAATACCGCCAGTCGCACTGGCCAAACTGATGCTTCGCCGCCAAACAACAAGCACAACGCCCCCAATACAAGGCTGACGATCGCTACCCGCGTCATTTGCGCCAAGGCTGCTGCTTCCGGCCATTGCACTGTGCTTTCCTGAGCCAAATGGCGCTCCAGCACTAACAAACCAAAAGCCAGTGACAACGCCACGACGGCGCCAATCTTTGCCGACAATCCCAGCGCTGCCGAGGGCAACCCAAGGTTCCAAACCTGCTCGACAATGAGCAAAGTCAGCAACGACCAACCGCCCAGCCAAAGCGTTGCAGCACCGATCTGTCTGAGCGCGCTAAACCAGCGCTTGCTGATGTTCTCCAACAAGCGTTCGTACCAACCGCTCGGGGGTTCAATCTCTGTAGCGACGACCTCTGCGGCACGCGGATTTATCGCTTGTGCGCGCCACTTCGTCACCCACCAGGCTGATTGCAGTCCGGCAACCATCACTAACAAAGCGGCACTCTGATTGAACAGCAATGCGGGCCAAAGCGATTGCGGGGCAAACAGCCCAACAAAAAAACCCGATACCAGCCCCAGCGCCGCGAGAGCGCCCAAACATATAGCCAACAGACGCAATCGCCGTCCTTGAAAAACTGCCTGCTGGAAGCGTGGGAGCGCAGCTACCTCAGCCCCGTCTACATCGAGATCGACTTGCATAGCACCCCAGTGAATATCTTCACTTAAACAGCATTCGTTACCCTATAACGAAACTCGTGAAATTTTCGTACACAATTGCTCTATCTAAAGACGCCCAACCTGTCGCTTGGCTGAACCCTTGACCGAAAGACGTTTGAACGCACATATTACGATCGTAATTTTATTCAGAAACTACTTTTACCCATCCAACCCCTTTCAATCCTGGAGTAGATCCATGAGCACTTATGACGTAGTGATACTCGGCGGTGGCCCCGGCGGTTACAACGCAGCGATCCGTGCGGGGCAACTGGGTTTGAAAGCCGCGTGTGTAGAAGGACGCGCCACTCTTGGCGGCACCTGCCTTAACGTCGGCTGCATGCCATCAAAGGCGTTGCTACATGCCTCTGAACTTTACGACGCAGCCATGGGCACGGAATTCGCCAACCTGGGTATCGAGGTCAAACCCAGCCTTAACCTTGCGCAAATGATGAAACAGAAAGATGAAAGCGTGACCGGGCTGACCAAGGGCATCGAGTTTCTCTTTCGCAAAAACAAGGTCGACTGGATCAAGGGCTGGGGCCATATCGACGGTCCTGGCAAAGTCACCGTGACAGATGCAGCAGGCGGCAAGACAGAACTGAGCGCCAAAGACATCATCATCGCCACAGGCTCCGAGCCCACGCCCCTGCCGGGCGTCGAGATTGATAACAAACGCATCCTCGACTCCACCGGCGCCCTGTCACTGGCGCAAGTACCGAAGCATTTGGTGGTCATCGGTGCCGGCGTGATCGGTTTGGAACTGGGTTCGGTGTGGCGCCGTTTAGGGGCGCAGGTGACCGTCATCGAATTCCTCGACAGAATCTGTCCCGGCGTGGACACCGAGGCAGGCAAAACCCTGCAACGCTCGCTGAGCAAACAGGGAATCAGCTTCAAATTGAGCTCGAAGGTCACCAGCGCGACAACTTCTGATGCTGGGGTGCAACTCAGCGTCGAACCCGCTGCCGGGGGCACCGCTGAATTGATCGAAGCCGATTACGTGCTGGTGGCCATCGGTCGCCGCCCTTATACACAGGGCCTTGGACTGGAGAACGTCGGCCTCGCCACGGACAAACGCGGCATGCTCGCCCATAAGCATCACCGTACCGAAGCCGCTGGCGTTTGGGTGATTGGCGATGTGACATCCGGGCCCATGCTCGCGCACAAGGCCGAAGATGAAGCCATGGCGTGTGTCGAGCAAATCGTAGGCAAGGCGGGGGAAGTGAATTACGACCTGATTCCCAATGTGATCTATACCAAACCGGAACTGGCCAGTGTCGGTAAAACCGAGGAGCAATTGAAGGCCGAGGGCCGAGCCTACAAGGTCGGCAAGTTTCCCTTCACCGCCAATAGTCGAGCGAAGATCAATCACGAAACCGAAGGCTTCGCCAAAGTGCTGGCCGATGAACGCACCGACGAAATCCTCGGCGTGCATCTGGTAGGTCCAAGTGTCAGTGAAATGATTGGCGAGTATTGCGTGGCCATGGAGTTCAGCGCCTCTGCCGAGGACATCGCCCTGACCTGCCACCCACACCCGACTCGCTCCGAGGCCTTGCGCCAAGCGGCGATGAATGTGGAGGGAATGGCCACTCAGATGTGAAGATTTTCAGTGACCGGGTTACCCGCATTTGCGGGCAACCCGGTCTCTCAACCCGGCAAATGCTCCAACGGCAACACTCCCGGCGCCTTCACCGTGTGAATCGCGAAGTTGCTGCGGATATCGCTCACGCCCGGCAACTTCAACAATCGTCCGGTCAGAAACCGGTCATAGGCGCGCAAATCCGGAACCACCACCTGCAACAGGAAATCCGATTCGCCCGACACCAGGAACGCCGAAATCACCTCCGGTAACGCCGTCACGGCCAGACGAAAAGACTCTGCCTGCTCATCGTTGTGTCGCTCGACCTTAACCCCTACAAACACGGTCAACCCCAGCCCCACCTCATCGCGATCCAGATTGGCCTGATACCCGCGAATCACCCCGGCTTCCTCAAGCATGCGCACCCGACGCAAGCACGGTGACGCCGACAGCCCGATCTCTTCAGCCAGTTGCACGTTGCTTAGCCGACCATCTCGTTGCAGCGCGGCGAGAATCTTGCGGTCGTAGGCATCCAGTTTCATGGTTTGGCAGATCCCGATGGTTGAGTAGCAATCTAGTGGCAGATTATGCCAAGCCAAGGAGTTTTAGAAGCCAACTACGCAAGCACCTGCCCTGCCTTTGCGCCCTAGACTAACCCTACCGAATCGACAACGAATGGGGTGCAACATGGCGGATCTCTGGCTATTTATCATGGCGCTGGCGGTGGTTTACCTGTTGCCCGGCCCCGACATGATTCTTCTGTTGCAGACCGGCGCCCGACAGGGCAAAGGAGCGGCATTGGCCACGGCGGTGGGGCTAGCCATTGCCCGAGGCTGTCACGTTGCACTGGCCGCGTTGGGGTTGGCGGCACTGTTCAAGGCTGCACCCTGGACATTCGACGTTGTACGTCTGGCTGGTGCGGCGTACCTGTTGTGGATCGGTATCCAATGCCTGCGAACGACAATGCTGCCGGATCTGAATCCCAGCGATAAACCGGTCGCAAATGCACACTGGAGGGAAGCAATACGGCGCGGGTTGCTCACCAATCTGCTCAATCCCAAGGCATTGCTTTTCTGTTCGGTACTGCTGCCGCAGTTCATCAACCCGCAAGCAGGTCCCGTACTCGCGCAATTTGCAGGCTTGGGCGCTGTGTTGGTTGGCGTCGGCTTACTGTTCGACAGCGCCTACGCATTGATCGGAGCGGCGCTCGGCCGCTGGTTACAACGCAGCCCTTCTGCCCAGCGCCTGCAGCAATGGTTGTTTGGCAGCCTGTTGATCGGTTTCGCCGTACGACTGACCTTTGTTCAACAGGCTTGAACCCTATTGCGCTTTACGGCGGCGGCGATTGATCAACAACAAAGCCATACCGGAGACCGCGATGACGCCGCCAAACTGCAACGCGTTCTTGTATGGCCGTAGCGTAGAACGTGCGGCATCGGTGACCTGCGTGACATAGCGTTTGTCGGCATTCTCGAAATCTGGATACGGGCATTGATGCCCAAAATCCGCCGCCCACTCCACAAACGGCCCCTCTTTGACATAGCGTTGATAGAGCGCACTTTGATCCGCGAGGCTGCTGTTCCACCCAGCCGCTTCACACAACACAGCAGCAAACGCCTGGCTGGTATGAGGCAAATTGTCTGCCGCGCGACTGGCCAATGCTGTGGCGACAAACCGGTAGTGGTAACGCTGATCAGGCTGAGCCGCGCTGGCCTGTTGACGCTTCACTTCGTCCTCGGACATCAATGGGCCGACTTTCAGCTCAGGGGTTTCAAAACTGTAATTGCCCACGAACGTGGCGTAATCCGGCGCCAGCTCGTAACCGAGAATATCCATCCCCCACTCACGGGCGGTCCAGGCCGCATTGAACAGTGCGGCGGCGCGACGGGTCGGCCACCATGCCGAATCGGCAGCCAGGCGTTGCTGGCCATACAGCCTGGCTTTGTTTCGTAACCCGTCATTATCGAAGTACGCCGGGGCCTCCTCGTAACGCCCTTCACGCAACATACGTCGCCCCAGCAAATTTCGCAGGCTTGCCGCCACTGGCAAGGGCACGTAGTTATCGCGCTCCTGCTGGCTGAGCGGTGGTGGCGCTGGGACTTGGGTGTCGACGTAATGCTTGAGCTCTTCGAGCGTCAGGACGCGCTCGGCAACGGTTGCTGCATCGAACCAATAGAGGCTCTGGCTGCGATAAAGCTGATCGAAGGCCTGCAGGTAGTCACCGCGTTGCAACGCCAGGATGGCGCTCTCGCCCTCGACCCGACATTTGGGCTGAAGGGTTTCGAAATCGTATTCGGGCGTTCTGCGTTCACCCCAGGATTCATTCTGCGCAAAGGCCTGCGCCGCTTTGGCATAAGCCGCAGCCGCGGCAGTTCTGTCGCCATCACGCAACGCCAGCTTGGCTCGTAACCACCAGGCGAGGCCGCCATCGCCAGCGTGTTCCAGGAACGCCTTGGCGTTGGCGTAGTCACCCTGTTGATAATTCACAGCTGCCAGACGATCCGCGTTGTCGAGGCTGCCGCGAGTGCTGGTTTGCAGCAGTTTGATCAGTTTGAGTTCGTTCGGCGGTTGATCACCGAACGACCAGCCCAAGCGACTGATCAGCGACGCCGTCACCAGTTGCTGCACTGGCTTGCCCTGAAGCAACTGGGCCAACTGATCCTCAGGCATTGCTGCCAGATCAGCTATCAGCAGCTTGAGCGAGGTGTAACCCACCGCCGAACCGTGGAGGTTTTGCGTGGCATAGAGTTCGATGGCGTTGTTCCAGTCACCTGCGGTACGGGCTGCACGGGCTTCTTCGCCGAGACTGGCAACACCGAGCTCCAATGGATCACTGAAACCGTCGATCGCCAGTAGTCGGGTTTGCTCAAAGGCCTTGCGAGATTGAGTCAACAGATCAGGACTTGCTCGCGCCTGCGACCCCATGGCGAACAACGCCCGGCCCAACGAGTAAGCCGCCCAAGTGCTACGCATCGCTCGTTGATCAGCAGCAAGTGCCAGCACTTTCTGGAAGTATTCGGCAGCCAGTTCGAAGTCACCCGCATTGAAAGCCACCGCCCCCGCCAGATAGAACCGGATTTCGCCTGGCAGGTTCGCGCCCTGAGCTTCGACCTCACGGGCGTCCGTCAAGTTACGCAACTGCTTCACCAACGCCAGCTGCTCGACCGGCAAACCAGACTGTTCGGCCTGGCTACGTTGTTCTGCGTAGTCGGACGCCTCCATGCTGTAGGCGGTTTGGGTGACATTCTTCAACCCGGCAATCGCATGCCCGAGCCGACTGACCTCGAAGTTGAAGTTGCCTTCCGGCAGTTCGGCCAGCGACTGCCCGCGGTTATCCAGCAGTCGCATCGGGAAGTCCGGCCCACATGCCAACGCCGAACCCAGTGGCAGGCTGAGGCTTAGGCAAAGCAGATGGCGAGGCCAGTTACGGGTGAACATTTGAAGCTCCTTGATCAATTTTTTCACAGCGCGCCCAACCGATCGCGCGCTGCCCGCCGGCCGCTATCCGACCGTCGCGCAGGCGGGTGAAGGTAAGCAGATCCGGGCCTTGTTGCAACGCATAACCTGCAAGGGCATCGGCGCCGTCGCAGGCCTGCACCGCCAGCGTCAAGCGCTCAGGCCAGGCACTGTCGAGATTGCCCTCATTGGCGATGCTGATGTCGTAGAGACCTTCGTGCGCCGCAAGTTTCAGCGTTAGCCGACTTTGAAGCGAATCCCCCAACGCCACCGCCCGCAACGTTGTCAGGCTCCACGCTCGGCGATCGTTGGCCAGCGGCATTCGAAACCAGATCAGGCCCGCCAGGTGTCTCGGAGGGTCGAGCCGCAATTGAGTAGCAAGCCGACTTAGCTGCTGCGGATCGGCCAGTAACTCCTGACGCTTGCCGTCCCGTTCTATTCGAATTTCGCTTTCCACGATCGGCGTACCTCCGTCCCCTGGCAACAACGCCACCCCATAAGCGGGTAGCGCCAGATAGAACGGTTTTTCAGTGATGCGGCTCCAGGCTTTCGCCCATTGCCGCGCCTGGTCAGGATCAAACAAACCGCGACGCGGATCGCTCACCGCATGCACCTGCAACACGCTACTGTCGACTGTGGATAACAATGCAGTCAGTTCAGCGCTGTCGAGCCATGCCGGTAATGCGGTGATACTCAACTGAACAGAAGCTGGTAGAGCCGCGCGCAAGTGCATCAGAAAATCGCGATAGGCCGTTAGCCGCGCAACACCCGCGTCATGGTCGATTTCCAAGCCTGCGATGGACAATCCTTGAGACTGCCAGTCGCTGATGACCTGCTGGATCTGCTTCGTAACTTCCTGCTGATCCAATGAAGGAAGCTGGCCATCCAGGCGAACCACTGCAATCAGGGGCCGGCCATCGTTTTTTAGCAACGCTGGATCAATCCGTGCCCGATGCCATCCTGCTTGGGGGAATGCTTGCAACGCCAGCACGCGGAGAGTGGAAAAATCTGCACGACTGTCTCTCAGAGCCGCTTCATGGGCTGGTGTCCATTGCCGCTGCCAGACGTAGAGCTGCTGATCGAGCGGTGGCGCGTCCTGCTGGTCACAGCCATTGAGCAGCACCAACGTCGTCAACGAGATGATCAAGCGAGTGAACACAATCATGAAACGCCTATCCCTGAAATGCAGAAAGGGCCTGTCCGGCCCTTGTTCGTTCTGCCTCCTACCCTACTCAGCCATCGACCGCCGGGCAATGTTCAACCGCATGATCCCTCAGATATCGAGCACCAATGGCTGTGCGCCTTGCGCCGGGATGGCACAGCAAATCAGCACCTCGCCTGGCTCCGGAACCTCGGCCGGTGGTTGTGGATAATTCACTTGGCCGCTGATCAGGCGCGTCTTACAGGTGCCGCACGAGCCCCCGCGACAACTGAACTCGGGATGCAAACCGCGGCTTTCCGCCAGCTCCAGCAAGCTACCACCATCGGGTTGCCAGCGAGCCTCCTTGGCCGAACGCTGAAACACCACCGGCACCGAAGTGGTTGCAGCAGGCGGTTGTTCGATCACAATCGCGTCGGGATCGGGTTGACGGCGCAACGTCGAGGGGCCGAATGTCTCAGCGTGAATCCGCGCATCGCGGACATCCAGCTCGCGCAGTCCGTCGTACAACGCCTGGGTAAAACTACCGGGACCGCACACGACAAAATCCACCTGATCGTAGTCCTCGACTTCAAGCAGGTCTTTGAGCAGCTCGACATTGATCCGCCCGGGCAAATCGAAATCATCACCCTCTCGAGCCTCAGGTTCCGGTTGGCTGAGTAGGCGAATTACCCTCACCGCATCACCGGCGTTATCGAGCAAGCGATCCAGTTCGGAGCGAAATGGCTGGTCAGCCAGGGCACGCGAACTCTGCAAGAACAATGTCGGACGGATGTGGCGCGTGCGCAACCCTTGATAAACCACCTCCCGTAGCATCGATAACAATGGCGTGATGCCAACCCCGGCAGCCAACAACACAAGTGGCCGACGCTCGTGAGGTGCCACGGTGAAATGCCCTTGCGGCGCGCGCGCCTCCAGCACATCACCGACTTGAACCTGTTCATGCAAATGTGAAGACACCCGCCCATCGCGCTTGACGCTGATGCGGAAAAAATCATCGGACGGTGCGCTGGACAGGCTGTATGTGCGGATATGCACCTCGCCTTCTATATGGAACCGCAGCGGCAAATGCTGCCCAGCATGGAACAACGGCAACCCGGCACCATCCGCTGGTTCCAGATAAATCGAACGGATGTTGTGGCTTTCCGCTTCAATGCGCACCACGCGTAATGGTCGCCATTGATCGCCCAGCGCCTTGGCCTGTAGTCTGGCCGCGGCTTGCTCCCAAGTTCCCGTGAGCAGACTGGTAGGTGAAACACCGTCGAAGCGCCAACGTAAAGCAAGAGCAGCGGGTCGACGCACAATGTGTTCCACGTGGAACGTCCACAATCTTTCTGCTCCCTGAAAGGCCTCAACCTGTGGGCCTTCAAGAATGATTTCAGTACGCCCCGTGAGGTGCAGCAGTTCACCCGAACTGAAATCGATGAACAACAAACCTGCCCGAGGATTAACCCGCAGGTTGCCCAGCGTATTAAAAAAAAGATTGCCGGCGAAGTCCGGGATGGTCAGTTGATTGCCTTCCACCTTAACGAAACCTGCCTGTCCGCCACGATGGGAAACATCCACTGAACGCTCGCCATCAATATCCACATAACTGGCGACAAACAGAGTATCCGCCTCGGCGATCAGGGCTATGGCCGCCTCGTCCAGCTCGGAAAAAAGCTGCGCGGTGCGCGTGGCAGGATCCGCCAATGGGACCGAGCGAAACTGCCGTAGCTGAATGTACTGCGGGCAATTGCCGTAAGACTGATCCACCGTCACACCAAAACCACTCGCGGACATCTTGCCGATGTGACCATTGATGCGGTTGCGACGCCGAGTATGCAATTCGATTCCCAGCAGGCCGATCGCTGCGCCAGCGTTCAATTGCGCAGGATCATCTGCAGCCGACAGGCTGGCGAATTGCAACAATCCTGGTTCAGGCGAATGGACAAAACCCGGCTCGCCTTCAAGCACACTTGCCCACGGCCTCCCATCTGCATCCACCGCGCCGTACAGCATGAACGGCAATTGCTCATAGAACGCACGGTGTTGGTCCGGCATATGATCGCGGATCACTCTGCGACCAAGTACCTCCATTCGTTCGCTAACCCCGATATGAGCCTGCAACTCTCTCTCGCCTGCATGCCACGGTGAACGATCCATTACGGCTTCTCCCCTGCGCCATGGGCACAGCATGAAGGGCCCGACGTTGTCGGGCCGTAAGCATCAAGCGGTTTTTTGCAGACCGGCGACAGTGCGCGGCATAGGGACAAAACCAGGTAAAGCTTCGACCCGTGCCAGCCAGGCGCGGATGTTGGCGTAGTCGTCTAGCGATACATTGCCTTCAGGCGCGTGGGCGACATAGCTATAGGCAGCCACATCGGCAATGGTTGGTTCGTTCCCGGCCAGATAAGGTGTGTTGGCCAGTTCGTTATCGATCACCTTGAGTACGGTATGGGCATAGGCAATCACTTCATCCGCGTTATAAGGCGCACCAAATACTGTAATCAACCTTGCCCGAGCTGGGCCAAAGGCGATGGGTCCTGCGGCAGCAGACAGCCAGCGTTGTACTTTGGCGGCACCGACCGGGTCGGACGGAAGCCAACGACCCTTACCGTACTTTTGCGCCAGATAAACCAGTATTGCGTTGGAATCCGCCAACACCACACCTTGATCATCCAGCACCGGCACCTGACCAAAAGCATTGAGTGCCAGGAATTCAGGCTTCTTGTGTTCGCCCTTGGCGAGATCGACGAAGACCAATTCGGTCGGAAGTTGCAGCAGCGACAGCATCAGTTCCACACGATGGGCGTGGCCGGAACGGGGGAAGTTGTAGAGCTTGATGGCTTGCATGATCGACTCCGCGGGTGAGTGGCGCTGTTCAGAGTAGATCAGCACCGATGGCAGCCATCTTCCGCCACTGATCAAAACAACAGAATTACCAGCAAGTGCAATCCATAATTTCAGCCAGTGAAATAAAGCCTCAACCCTGCAGGGCCGGATGCTCCCTCAGCGCCTTCACCGTAAAGTCGACAAAACTACGAATCCGCGTCGCCGCCTTTCGCCCGCCCTGATAAACCACATGGATGGGCAAGGGCGGCATTTCGAAGTCCGACAGAATGATTTCTAGCTCCCCGGCTTCAACTTTGCCCGCCACTTGGTAAGACAGGACTCGGGTGTAGCCTAATCCCAAGGCAGCGGCTGTAATTGCAGCCTGATTCGCTGTCACCACCAGGCGTGGTTCAGTGCGGACACTCAGAGGCTCGTCACCTTCAAGAAAAGGCCAGCTTCTGAGCTGACCAATTGCAGAGGTCGCAATAATCGGTGCCTGAACCAAGTCTTGTGGATGCCTTGGCCGACCATGGCTTGCCAGAAACTCAGGCGACGCTACGATCACCCGCCGCACTTCCCCAACACGAATTGCATGCTGATTGCTATCCGGCAGCTCACCGATGCGCACAGCCACATCGACCCCCTCCTCGACCACACTGACAACCCGGTCAATCAACTGCGCATTGATCGTGACGTCCGGGAATTGCTTTAAAAAACTCACCATCAGCGGTGTGATGAACAACTCTCCAAATAACACCGGCGCGGTGATCGTGAGTTGCCCACGGGGTTGAGCGTGACTGCCCGCGGCTGAATCCTCGGCTTCCTGCACCTCGGCAAGAATTCTCCGACAATCTTCAAGGTATCGCTGACCCGCCTCGCTCAAAAATACACTGCGCGTAGTTCGCGTGAGCAATTGCGTACCAATGCGTTGCTCAAGCGCCGCCACCGCCCGGGTAACACTGGCCGCCGACAAACCCAATCGCCGTGCTGCCGCAGAAAAGCCCTGTTCCTGGGCGACAGCAGCGAAGACCTGCATTTCCTGGAAGCGGTGGATTTAGAGAATTAAAACTGTCGCAAACGGCCCAAGGAATTCGCGGATTTTAGCCTCCTTTGGAGAACGCGCAAAACTGTCGCAACATTCAGAAATGCAGCTTGGGCGCCAAGTGCTAGAGAATTAAAACTGTCGCAGTCCTCTACGACGGCGGTTTGGCGGCAATTTTGGCTAGCTTCATCCTGTTTGGCTGTCGCTAGGGCATTGGTGTAACGAGAGGTTCTGCAGAAAGCGGTCCTTCGGCAGCCACGAAAACCGCGGCTCCCTATTTTCATTCACCGGCAGAGTGATGTTGCCGAAGCCGCTATAGTGATGGCTATTAACAATCACTATTTGGTGGGATCATCCGCTCACTGAATAACATAACGGGGTTCTGGTTAATGAGTGCCGCCGCCGCAGGGAAGCTTGTATATGTAGTTGCCAGTGCTGCTGTAACAGCCTGTGCCGTTGTCCCAACCATGTATTACTTCAACCGTAGTAACGTCCAGACTGCGAAATCGAACGGGAAGCGTGAGGGCGCCGCTGAAGAAAAAGCGAGACAGGAACAGCAACGCCAGGCCGAGAACGACAATCTAGAGAAGCTGAACGCGGAGGCCGAAGAAAACCGGCGCATGTTCCAGATGACCCTTGCCCTGTATTCAGTCGGACTTGCGTGTGCGGCAAGCTTTGGGCCCGTATCCGATGAGCAGAAGGCGCACATCGAGGAGTACATAGTTGGTGTATCCAAGGTCGCGATGCCTACGTACATGCGGACGAAAATGGACAGCGTGGCCCTAGCACCACCTGATGTAAAAACAGCATTCACCCATGCGGTCAGCGTAGCGAGTACTGAAACGTGGCGGTTCTTTGATGAGCTCGTCGGGCTTCTTTTTGATCTCCAGAATGTAGTAGATGTCGGACTGACGGCCTTCCGATCCGAATGGTTCTATCTGCGCGAAACAGCGTGAAGCCAAAATCATGACCAATTCAATTGAGCGTTTTGCGCTCCGCCAGGCTCTGCGCGCACAGCGAAGTGCCGGCTCCCAGCTTATTCCTATGCCCTCCTCGGCCGATGCACAACGGCTGTTTGCAGCACCGGTTGATCACGCTTACCTTGAGGGCCTCGCGCTTGCGGCTCCTTTGCTCAGCCCTCCAATTACCATCAGCGCAGAAACGATTGCAGCCCGGCTCTCAGGTTTAGAGGAAGCGTTTCACGCAGAACGAGTTTCGAGGTTGTTCGCCGAGACACGGCAGTCAACACTGCAGTCCGTAGCAGTAACTTTTGGAGTAGGCAAGATACTCAGTGCCTATGACAAGGCTGGTGGAAGTGTGGACACGATCCACAATGCCCGTGCGGGTGTCTATGCGACCGACGAAGCCCAGAAGGCTTATCTAGATCGTGGTGAGTACAACACTTACGACTATCACCAGAAAGACCAACGATATGCAGAAACGAACCGTAAGGCGACCAAAGACCGGCTGGCGGGCAACCTTTCCGACACCTATACAGGAGACCTTCTCGGTCTAGAGGAAAGCCAAAGCTTAGACCACACAATAGCGGCCGAGTGGATTCATAAAGACCGCGGCCGGGTTTTGGCAGGCAAGGACGGCCCCACATTGGCGAATGAGGCTAGCAACTTAAATCCCACCACCAAGACGACGAATTCGGCAATGCAACAGAAGTCGGCATCCGAATACATTGCTTGGCTTGAAGAAAACAAACCAGCGCGTGACGCAAGATTGGCAGAGTTGCACGCCCAGAAGGCTACTGGCGAACCGCTGAGGAAAGATCTTGCTCAAGAGCTCGCCAAGCTGACCGAGCAGGACAAGATTTCGAATAATCCTGAACCACTTCTCGCTGCCGATCGGAAAGCTAGGGCTGATTATGAGAAAGAGATCAACACCTATTACAGCAGCCCGCAGTTCCGTTCTGACTGCCTTAAAACGAGCGCAAAGGCCGGCGGTCGTGCAGCGTTCCAGGCCGCGGTCGGGGCGGTGCTGGTCGAGGCGTTCGCCGGGATCTGGGATGAAATTCGCGACTGGTATGTGCATGGAGCCCAGGAGGAGACCGTGGCTACCGAACTCAAGCGTCGAATCAAGCGTGTTGGAGTTCGAGTTGCCAAGCAGTGGAAAGGTGTTCTTGCCGCCGGTGCTGGAGGCTTCATCTCTGGATTTCTGGCTAACCTTCTGACTGTCCTAATAAACACGTTCATTACCACTGCCAAGCGGACCGCACGCATGATCCGTGAAGGCGCATCATCGCTGCTTACGGCGTGCAGAACCGTGCTCGTCCGACCAGAAGGTATGACTCTTGCCGAGGGGTTTCACGAAGCGTCTAAAGTGCTCGTGGGTGGGGCAATCGTTGTCGGTGGAGTTGTGCTTGAGGAGACGATAAGCCTTCAGCTGAAAGCGATACCGGTAATATTACCCTTTGCAGACTTGGCCACCGCAGTGATTGTAGGCGCAACGACAGCTCTCACCTCCACCATCGCGGTCTACATGGTTGACAAAGCCGACATGTTTGGCGTCAACCGCGGCAGGCTGATGGAGCTTATGAACTCAGAGCTGGATCTTGCCTTGCAACAGCAAGAGTCGCACAGGACGCATCTCATCGAACAGCTTCAGGCGCATCAGGCGCAGTTGGTGTAACTGTGAAATTGCACCTCACTTGAGCACCCGATTGCATCGACACTGATCATTCGTTTGCATTAGGAACGCTTTGGAGGACGTCCTGAGTGACCTAAATATGTACCTAGAGAATACTTCCCACGTTTGGCTGCACTCTGACTGAATTGTAAATGACGTTACGGGTGATCAATTTCCAGGCCGGCCTTCGATGTATGTGGAACAGCCTGACCGGTGGTTCGATTTATGGAAAGTCGACAGATCGGCTCCCCGGCTAGCAGAGTACATCTACGGATACGACATGGATTGCAATAGGATTTATGAAAGGCTGTCCCAAATGGTCGGCTAATTGAATCGTCCCTGGTTTTGTAGATACTTTCCAAGCTCGTACGGACTACCCCTCCTTAGGCCAGTACTAGTAACGGCCCAGTGCGCTAGATATCATCGCCAGCTATTTCCGAAAGTGCGAGCTTCGATTTTGCAAAACCATCGAAAGGCTATCGTTCGTCTGTTGATGCGCTGCTTAGTCGACTGTCAGCTGGCACCTCGCGACCTTGCCCACCCCCTGCATATCGTGCTTCCCCGCTGGGACGCCAAACTGGGCGACGCGATCGTTTCTTCATTCTTTTTTCGCGAAGCGCACAAGCTCGGTGCCCGGATCACCGTGCTCACCGTACCGGAGCTGGTCGACCTGCATCGGCTCGACTTCGGCGTCGACCGGGTCATCCCTGTCGCTTGCGCACCCACGCTGACCGGGCTGGGCCCACTGGTACGGGAATTGGGATCGGTCGATGCGTTTGTCCACTTAGTTGGCCGTATCCAACCCCTCGAGATGCTGTTCATCCGCATGCTTAAGCCCGCCCGGGTCTACTCGCTGGATGATGCCTTGCGCTGCGTCAGCGGCAAGCTGGGTGAAACCACCGCGCAGCTCAACGTGGTCGAGCGCTACACCCGGGTCCTGCTCGACCTCGGTGCGACCCGGATCAACCGCGACTATATCGTCCCGCTTCCCGAACGACAGGACGGCAACAACGTCGCGCACATCCTGGTCAACCCATATGCCAGCCGACCTGATAAAAGCCTTGGGTTCGCCAGAGCGCTCTCACTGGTCCGTGCCCTGGCGGATGCCTGGCCGCAGCACCATATTGGCATTCTGTGTAGTCCCGCCAGCCGTACCGAGGCACTGCAGCTCGAGCACGCCATCGCCCGCAGCAACGTCCGGACACTGGTCGAACTGGATACGCCCCGCGCGGTCGCGGGTGCCATCCAGCGGGCCAGAGTGGTTGTCAGTGTCGATACTGCCATTGTGCACATGGCCGTCGGACTGAAGGCGTCATTGGTCGCGATCTATCCGGCCAGCAACTCTTCTAATCCCTGGCTGCCGCCGCTTTCCCCCCATACCCGGGTTGTATTTAGTCGCCAGGGACCACGTCAGTACTCGCACACCGGCAGGAAAAACATGAACGAATTCACTGATGTCGACGTGATTCAACCAGTCGCCGAACTGCTCCAAGAGTCGATCGCTGCGACCCTCGCAGTGGATGCGCATATCGTTTCCGGCCTGGGCGTGGCCACTGGTACCCTGGCCCGCCAGCTGCCCTTGATCAGCCGGTCCTTTCCTGAAGTCGCCGAGTGCCATCCGGGCACGCTGAACCTGCAACTGTCACGACCGCTGCGTTTGATCCATCCTCATCACCGCAGCGCGCCGCTGGCGTGGACACCGAGCGGACGTACCAGGGAGGTGTTCGACTTACTGCGCATCGAGTTGGAATTCGACCACCTTGCCCACCGCGTGCCGGCCTGGCTGTACGTCGCCCATGGCTCGCCACACCGGCAGACCCCGAAGGTGCACGAGGTGATCGCGACTCGCCTGGAGCTAAACGGGGCCAAACGTTGCCGCGTGCACCTGCCGGCGCATGCGGTGGATCTGGCCTGAACCCTCAGCCGCAGCGTTCGAGCAAGCGCTCACACTCCCCCAGCCAATAGCCACGGTCGGGTTCGATATGCAGGAAGATGCGTGACAGCAGGGTTCCCTCGCCAAGGAATTCCGCCACCGACTCATCGCGTGTCGCTGTCCGCTTGAACCAGGTGTTGTACAGCTTGAGCATGCTCACGTCGCGGAGCAGGAAGTCGCTCACGCCAATGTCCGTGCGCCTCATCACCGCGCAACTGTCGAAGTTGTACAGCGGTCGATAACCCGGGTCGCATACCGAGGGCGAAATTGGCACCAGCTGGTGCGGCGACCTGGCGACAATCTCCTTGATCCCTCCCGGGTTGCCCCAGGCATGTTTCTCGACGGCGAGCCCGGTCGCCAGTGCCTCAGCGAGATGGGCATTTCCCGGCAGTGAGGCGAACAGGCATTCGCTGTGCCAGTGCAGTCGCTCGTCGAGTCCCGTCGGGAACAACATGGAGGTCGGGTCGCGCAGCAGGATGCTGTCCGCGTCGATCCAGGCCCCGCCATGGCGATGAACGTAGGCCATGCGGATGAAGTCGCTCCTGGCGACGATCGCCTCGATCCCTTTGTGCATGCTGAAGCTCAGCGGCTCGAAGCGCCAATTCTTGCCGAGGATAGAAGCGTCTATGCAATTCTGCAGGCTGTCCGGGGTTAGCAGGGTGAAATTGTCCCCCAGCGCCCGCTGCATGGAGACCAGCGCCAAGGCGATCCACGGCGGCATGTTCTGCCCCGCCGCCGTTTCCCAGTAGCTCACGTAGTTCACACGCACAAGGGGGCCCTCTCTACCGTCACGCCGCTACTGCCCAGCAGCCCGAGGTCCTCCAAGTAATGCCGCAGCAGCGTCAGCGAGGGTTTGCATTCGGCCTGGCGCAGGAACTCGTTGCCCAGAGCCGCCTTGTACAGCCGCAACCAATTGGCAGCCGGCACCTGCGCCAGGAATGCCGGGAAGGCTTGGTAGTTGTCCGTCGAAAACAGTAGACGCAACGTGCGCAGGATCGGTTGGTAGTCCTTCGCCCCAAGCAGTTCGGCCAATGTGTCATCCAGCTGATGGCTGATTTCCACCATGTTCAGGCGCTCCTCGACGGTGGCATCCGCCAGGGCGACCCGCGGATCGATGGCAACCGGGTAGATCGCCTGGAACGAGCGGGCTCCGGCTAGCAGCGACTCACGCAACACCTTGTCGGCGGTCGATCCTGTCACCAGCACATCGTCGCCGAAGATGACGTGCACGCCGCTCCAGCGATAGAAGTTCTCCGCGGGTATAACATGGTCCTGGACAAGATTGACCCGCTCGCGCTCTTCAGTACTAAGGCTCGCGTAGTTCTCGCAAGGAGGGGCAATACGCGGCAGCTTGACGTTGATCAGGGTGGGCAAGCCCATATGGGCGAGCGTGACGTTTATCTCCTCCACCACGATGTCGTAGAGCACGTTGGCCGTCGAAGGCACGTTGCGCCAGCCAGTGGTCATCAGCACCACATTGTCGTTGAGCTCCCGCGCGCTGGTGAACAGCCGTGCCCAGAGCGATGTCGGGTCATCCAGCTGCCGCTCCAGATAGTTGATCACCAGGCCGGCGAGATAGCGGATGTCCTTCTGGCTACCGTATTTGGCACGGCTGTAGATGGCCGTCAGCTCGGAGGCGCTTGCGCCACTGCTCATGTCGCGGAATCCGTCGGTGCCGTCGATCGTCAGACAGTGCAGGGCATGACCACCGAGCACCGCGACATAGCTGTCCATATCGATCAGGTCTTGCGCCAGCAAGCCGCCAGCGAACGCACGCAGGCCTCCATTTACGTCCTCCGCCTGCGGCCGGGCCACGGCCTCGTGAAAGCGCGCAAGCTGTTCGTCGACAGGCGCCGTAGCAAGTAGTTTCCAGTCATTCGATCGGGAGTTCACAGGACAATCCTTGTATCGGTGCCAGACGACCGGCTGAAGAAATCCAGAGGCATGTCAATGCGTCGACGCCCATCGAAGTAGCTGATCCGGTCCAGGCCAAGCGGTTGCAGTTCATCGACCAAGGTGCGAATACCAGCCCCCGCGTCCCGCGGATCGTGGGCGTCGGAACCTATGGTGAACGCCGCGCCGTGGGCGATCAGTTGGGGCAGCAGGGTGCGTGATGGATAGCTCCAGACGCCTTGAACCTCACGAGTCGAACCGGGCAACAGGCTCGACTTGCGAATACCCGAGGCATTCAGTTCGTAGGCCACACCATTGAGGGCGAACAGCGGCAGCAGCGGTTCCATCCGGCGCAGCACTACGTCTTCCGCCACCCCGCGCAGTAGCGTATCGGCGTGCCCCACGGCGTCGAACAGCCCGCACTCCAACAAGGCTTGCAGATGGGCGAAATAACGGTCGAGAAAGGCCGGGGTGGACAGCCGGGCCAACTCCCAAACCTTCGCCATGGGCTCGCCCGGCAACTCGACGTAGTGGATCGAGCCGATGGCGAAATCCAGCTCGTACCGGGCCAGCAACTCGCGGTTGTATACATCCGCACCCGGCATGTAGTCGAACTCCAGTCCGCGCAGAATCTTGATCTGGCCCTGGTGCTCTTGTCGTGCCCGCTCAATATCGGAGAAATAGCGGTCCAGTTCCACCTCCAACAGGCGATTGTCGCTGTCCACCGGGAACGGCGCGTGGTCGGTGATGGTGAGGATCTTCACTCCGGCGGCGATTGACGCCCGCACCAACTCATCCACCGTACCGACGGCATGCTTGGAATAAAAGGTATGGCTGTGGGAGTCGATCACGCCGGCACCATCCGTTCTAACAGGCCATCGTGACTAGCCAGTTCCTTGACCAGCCAATAGGGGTTATTCGCCTTGCGCAGGATCTTGTGCACCAGCTCAAGGTCGTCGAGACGCGCAAGCAGGTCCCTCAGCGGTTGGCTGTAAAGGGCACGGACCAGGGGGGTGTCGCGTACGTGGCTGGCCAGTCGCTCCCAGCCGATCCGGTCGAAGTGGATATTGCCCAGGCGCTGGTGCTCGATACCGTACAGGAAGACGTCACCATTAGGTTTCACCGTCAGGTCCATGCCGTTGGCGTGAGGAGGCGGGTTGAGGCTGCCGAGGGTGAAGCGCTTGTTGACCCGGGCTTCGATCGCGTCGATGTAGCCATGTAGGTCCAGGTAACCGGGTGGAGTGTCAGCCGCCGGGTGGACGAGGTTCTTGTAGTCGATGCCGAAGCGGTCCTCGCCGACCACCAGCGTATCTTCCAGGGTATTGCCCGCCACGATCCCGGCGTCGAGGCCCCAGCGTGCCAGTTCCTCCCGGAGGTAGTCGCGGGTGAACTCCCGATCAGTGTCGATCGAGCGAAACGAGAAGCTCAGCCCGGCCGGTCTGTTTCGTCGCAGATAATCTAGGCTGAAGCCATGAGCCCGCCATTTCACCTTTTCGATATGGTGACTGTCCGAGCTCAGCCTGATATTGCAGGTGTCGCCCCGGCTAACCACGATGCGATTGGTGGTGTCATAGAACTCCGCCATCTTCTCGTGCGGAAAGAAGCCGCTTGTGATGAACTCGAAACGCTTGCCGCCTTGGGAAAGCTCAAGAATCTCGTGGAAGACTCTGGCGTTGTTGAGGGGTTCGCCCTCTCCGCTGATGGAGATGCGCTTGACGTCGGGGGCGTTGATCAGCGCAGCCAGGTTCTCCCGGGCGAGGCTCGACAACTCCATGCTCATCCCCGTCTTGTGCTTGTCGGCGTACATGCAGAACGCGCAACCGATGCCGCAGATTTGGGTGATATCGATGTACAGCAGGTGGCCTTTCAGATCCATCTTTCTTGACTCGTTGCTAGCCTGCACGAGCGCACAGGCGTGGGTTGCACATGACCGGTAGTCACCGGTCGCGTGGGGCATCAGTAAGGCTGCAATACCTGCAGTTGCGGGATCTGCACGGAGTCGCGATGGACCACTGTATGCAGTACCCGCTCCTCTCGGACCGCAGCCATGTCCGGGTAATCGCTGTAGTGGTCGTTGCTGATCACATAGGTCTCGACATCGAACTCCGCGGCGGCCAGCACCGGATGGTCGGCGGTGAGGGTGGGCGGCATAACCAGTACCCGGGCCTGCGGAAACATCGCTTGGAGTGCGTTGTCGCTCATATCGAGCTGGCGGCGGATGCCCGGATCGAAGACCAAGGTCACGCCATAAGTCGCGGCCAGGTGAGGCACCAGTGTCTTGAGCACCTCCAGACCGATGAAGCGCCGTTTTCCGCCCGCTTCGTTCAGGTAGCAAAGATTATTGCCATCTACCACCAAGTTGCGGATTTCGTTTTCCAGCAGGCGAATGGTGTCGCGCAGGCGGCGCTTGCGTTTTTCCTCTTCCCGTTCCAGTTTGCGCTGGTGGAATTGCCGATCCTTCAACACCCTATCCGGACTGCGTTGCCCGACACCAAAGCGGTTTTCACATTCGTCATGGGCCATCCTTTTATCGAATGAGCTTTGCGCATTGTCCAACTGGTTGATGAAGCATTCGGCATCGATGATGTCCCGCTCCGTCGCCCGCAACTGGTCATGAGTCGTTTTCCAATTGTGATACACCTCTCCGGCCACCGCCTCCCAGTGGGCGCTGGCCTTTCTGACTTCGTCGGCGACGCCCTGCAGGCGTTGCACGTCATTGTCCAGTTGCGTGATGGTGGCCTTGGCCTGCAATGAATCGAAGCCCTGGTATCGCCGCGAATTGGCGCTCAGGCGCAGCTGCTCCCGTTCGCTTTCGCCGAGCCCGGATACCAAGCCCTCTTGCCGGCTCTTGAACTGCGCCAGCCGCTCCTGCAGGGTGCTGACCTGGCGCTCAGCCACGCGCCGTTCACTGGAAAACCAGTGCAACGGCGACCAGCCCGCCTCGGCAACGCCCTTGGCGATGTTCAGCTCAGCGCGGCTGGCCTTGATGCTCTGTTCGACCCTGGCAAGCTGCTCCCGTGCGGCGAGAGTTTCCCGTTGCACCTGAGCAAGCCTGCTATGGTTGCTCTCCTGGTCGAATCGCTCGAACCATTCGAGGTCGGCACGCAGATTCTGGATGTCTGCATTGATCTTTATGATTTCCCCCTTGAGGGATACCAGTCGCTTGGCGTGATGGTTGCTGTACACGGTTCTCGCTCCTATTCAATCCATTGGTTCAGGTGGCGCTCTGCGCGGCGCGTTTGCCGGAGGCATGCACGGCTTTCGCCGCAAGGTTCAGCGCGACCACCGTGGCCGCGCCGGCAGCGAAGCAGATGACGTTGGTCAGGAGGAATTCGAGAGGGGAAATCACAGGGTTCATGGACTCACTCCTTGGTTGTCTAAAGAGGGCATCAGGCGCCCTGGCGTATCCCGCATTTGCCACAAAAGTTGGCGCCGGCCGCGACTATCGCGTGGCAACCGGGACAGGTGGGTTTGAGCAACATCTTCTGGCGCATATGGCCGATCTGGATGACGCAGGGCACGGTGACCCGGTACGCCGGGCTTGCTAGGTCGAATGCCGTCCAGATCCCGGTGATGGCCCAACCCACCGGGCCAGCCAGCACTGCTAGACCACGACCCAGGGTGCTCGAACCCGCCAGCACCACGCCACGCCCTACTAGGCTGCTCATGGTCGCGCTGGCAACCACCGCCGCCACGTTGTAGGAAACCAACCCGGAACTACCGAGTGAAGCCAGCAAGGCCGCCAATGCCCCCGGCCCCATGCCGGGTCGGTACGCCAGTCCGCCCAGGGATTCGAACAGTGTTTTGCGGTCTTCCTCGCTCATGCGCGCCAGGGACTGGGCGAATACCTTGGTGATGATCGCCATTTCCATCTCGGCGCAGCTGGCGTTCGCCTTGTTCTTCGCGCCGACGTGCCCGGCCACATCCTCCAACAGCTCGCGGTACGGCACACCACTGCCGCCGCGGAACAGGTTGACCAGTGAGTTGCCGCCAAAGCGGGTCAGCTCCTCGGCGAAAATAGCCCGGGTCGACTCGCCGACACCCTTGTCCTTGTCGGCCATCAACTGACGACAGACTGAAGATGACAGGGAGATGCGTCCCTTGCCGTTGTCGGTGATCACATCTATCAACAGGCCCACGTCGTCGGCGCTGGCACTCATCAATACATCGGCAAGATCGGGGTCGTGAATGATCGGCATCCCGGCACTCCTTATTGTTCGCTAGAAGAAGGATCGTGTGGCGTGGTCTGGCTGACCCAGGCGCCCGCTATCGCGGCCAACCACTTTCGTGGGCCGGATTTTGAAATCTCGCGCAGCATCAGCGCATCGAGCTTGAGACAGGCGCGTCTACGCCACTCATCTCGGGCATTGGCCCGGGCAACCTCCGGCGAGGCCCCCACAATACTGGGGCGCTGATCCGGATGGACCTTGCATTCGCGCAGGACCTTTTCCACCGGATTAACCTCTTGAAGCCGCTCTTCGGCCTCCAACTTGTGAGCTGCAGCCAAGTAATCGCCGCTGTTGCCGATCGCGCTGGCCAGCATTGCCCAGTCCTGGGGGCGCATCAACAGGAAAGCAGGTGGCACCCCCAGAGCCTGGGCAAGACGCTCGATAGTGCTCAGGTCCGGGTTGGCATCGCTACCTTGCGCTGGTGATTTCAGGGCCCGCAACGTGCTACGAGCGATGCCGGTTTGCTGGTGGATCTGCACCGCGGACAAAGGCCCGGGGCCGTCGGCATCGCGTTGCGTTTCCCGCAGCGCACCTGCTACAGCGAGAACGGACGATAAGTTGCGGCTAAACCATTGGCCGAGCGAAACCTGAATGGGTTGAGGCGTGAGGATATTCATTGCCATCATCTCGCTATTAGATGGTGGCACTTTAGTAATGTTTTTAGCGTAGCGAAAGGCTTAACTGGAGTTCTGTCACTCCATTGTTATGGTTTAAAGATAAATACTGGAGCGTTGTCACTCCATTATTGTGTGCGTTGGTAGGGTGAAGACATCAACGGAGCTTTGTATATCCACGAGGTACCACGACGCTACGCTTTTCCCGAACGCCGGGCGTTTGCCTTTCTGAGCATTTCATCCAACTGCGCTATGAGCTCATCCGGATCCAATTCGGTCCAGTTGCCACAATCTGCGGCCACAATCATTTCGGCGAACTCCGGGCTGTACTCAGGTACCCGGTCAGCGACCACGTCGTCGGTGAAAGACGTGAAAAACCAAGCGCCCTCCGCCTCTTCACCAACAAGCCGGCCTTCGACTTGCAAGGTGGCCAATTCCGCCAAGTAAGCACCATCGTTCAGGTGTGGGTGAACGCTTAGGACAGCAGATTTGAGCGACGACGAACTAATACCGCTTTTTGCCAACTCGACAATCATGAGTTGCAGCGAGGTCATCTCGGCCATTGGGGCCTCCGATTTGAGTTAGTGGGGCGCGCAAGGGCGCAGGACGCCCCCTCGCCTCCTCCAGCAGGGTGACTGTGAGATCGTTTCACCAAAGAAATGGTGGTCAGTCGTTCACCGGCAAGTCATACCCAATACTGAACAGCGCCTGTTCGATGCTGCGAAGTGTTTGTTGGGTTGTTTTACCGACCCGGAAAGGACTCTCTGTTGAAGGCGATGCCGAATTAACCCATGTGCCGAGGCAAGACTGCCCCACCTCCAAATCGGCATGAACCCAGCACAGACAATGGTTCGCGAGTAATCAAACTGGGTCTGGGTAATCTCGGCAGCTGGGTCAATTCAACATCGGCGCCAACAGCATCTGCTTTTATCGCACAGATGTCGCGCAAAGCTCGTGGCAGGTGCCATCCTTTAAAGCACCTGGTAATGATCACTTGGCTATTCGGCCGGCTTAACATTTTCATCGATGCATACGACCGACGCAGCGCGGCTGGCCTATTGATTAAAAATAGTAATGCTAAGGTCGTGGGAGGTGCTCAACTGCATATCGCTGATGAGCCTAGCAACGCGGTTACTCGTAAGCCCAAAAAATTAAACCCTCCACTACGTGCTGCAATTTTAGAAAACCTGAAAAAGGACAAGCCAAAGATAAAATTTGCTCTAAATTCCAGGTTTCCATTAGCACCGTTAATCGACTGCTATTCTCAGACCCAATAGTAAAGTCGTTAAGGCAAGAGAATCAACTAAAAGAAAATTTGAATAATTATCGTGCACAATGGATTGGCGCTGTTAAGGCAAACACTCAAATGTCCGCAAAAGAATTAAGATCAACGATGCCAAGCGTATATGCTTGGCTCTATCGCAATGATCGTGATTGGCTGCTAGAACGCAACTCAGAATTGCCGTGCGGACGGCTGGGGAATTACTCATCCATAGACTGGGACAAACGTGATGTAGAACTTCAGGATCTGATACTTTCGACGATGCATCGCGCGTATGGCGAGTACGACCAACTGAGAATATCTAAAACCGCGCTGTTCAATCTGGTTCCAAGTTTGTTTCGTTTATTAGAAAAACGCACCCATTATCCTAAAACCCGATTGCTTATTAGAGAGCTATTACAACGCACGGGGTGATGGACGTCTCATTATATTAAGCATCTATCGGGAATCGTATCGCTACGGAGCGCTATTGGGGACCCTTGTCTAATAAGATGAGTAGGACCCTATCCATAAGTTTCCGTTGGTTCGATACTCGGAATAGCGGGGTGTGGCGGATCAGCTAAGCTTGGAGCGAGTTGCCCTCTGCCTTTTTTTACATCAACAAACGAACAGCATGGATAGACTACCGAAATGCTTTTTTTAATGAAATCACCACGCCCAAACCCGAAAGATAGAGGTGATGGGTATGGGCAATACCAGTTGCCAACTCCAAGCGAATAATCTTCGTCCACATAATTGGCAGACTCATGACCTCCGGCCCTGTAAGTTGACCATAATGATGTGATGTCGCGTACTTCATCACAGGGTTCAATGACATCCGCGACAAACTCCTGAAACCCATCGTAAAGCATAGTTATAGAGTTAATAATACTGTCGAAATCGACATACTCAAAATAAAATGCAAGGTTACTTTCGGCATGTATTTTCAATCGAGCCAGCAGAGTACTTATAACTCGCGAAATTTTGTGTAACTCTTCTTGGCTAAATGCATTCGAAGGCATCTCCAACGAGTTCGAAAAAAACCTAATTGACAGTGCTTCTAAGGCTGGTATTAACGATATATGAAATCGGTATTTGTATAAATCATCGATTAACCGTGAGCGCTTTAGCTCCGCAAGGTCGTTGTTCACTCTTGAGTGGCTTTCGCTGAGATACTTTCCGCCACACCCCTCCCACATTACATTACGACTATGTCCTTGAAAGTTAAATGGCTTATCGCAAGCAGGGCATACAGACTCTAAAATAACGTTATGAATTGCACATACGCCAACAGACTCTATGGAGGCCCTGCGCCAATATGAGAAACCGATTTTCTCAAAATCAGACCTCACGCATTCAGGACAGAAGGTTAATCGCTTCGGATAAGCAGGGTCTACATCTAAGAATTCGGCAATATATTTACTACCGGAATAAGCCATATCCTGTGAATTTTTTAATACTGAGAACAACGGTTGACAGGTGTGGTTATGCAATAGTCGGTTGAAACCAGAGCATCCATGCCATCCTAATAATGATGCAACTTTTCTAACATCTTCACTTGTGAGGCTCTTAGACGTATACCATTTTGGAAACCGGCCTTTGCCTAAAATAAAGATATTGCGCTCTATAAAGGAGCGAATTGTTTCGTCTCGCTGGATACGTAGAAGCATTGTGATAAGTCACTTTTATTTCATGCGCCAGTCGAAGAGCGTGGGGTATATATCAGAGCTCAAGGCCGAAGCTCCAACAACGGACTCAAAATCACGTCGCGGCCTTGAATAGCTGATGAAGCTGCATCAGATTCCCCAGCCTGCGACGCGATGTCCAAGTGATGAATGGCCGCATGGAACCGTTTTAATTCGCACGCGACCGTTTTAATTCTCAAAAGCCAGCGGTCCATGACATGTCCTCGATTCACATAAAAAAATCGCAACCCTGGGGCTGCGATTTTTAGAGGTTTGATCAGCTGTGGATAACTTATTCCACAGTCACCGATTTCGCCAGGTTACGTGGCTGGTCGACGTCAGTGCCTTTGAGCACGGCCACGTAGTACGACAACAATTGCAGCGGGATGGTGTAGAGGATCGGCGAGAGGATGTCGTGTATATGCGGCATCTGCACGACATGAGTACCTTCACCATTGGTCATGCCGGCCTTCTGGTCAGCGAAAACGATAAGCTCGCCACCACGGGCGCGGACTTCCTGAAGATTGGACTTGAGCTTTTCCAGCAGCTCATTGTTCGGCGCAACGGTAACGACTGGCATGTCGTTATCCACAAGCGCCAACGGGCCGTGCTTCAGCTCGCCCGCCGGATAAGCTTCGGCGTGAATGTAGGATATTTCCTTAAGTTTGAGCGCCCCTTCCATTGCCACCGGGAACTGCGCGCCACGACCAAGGAACAGTGTGTGATTCTTTTCGGCGAACAGCTCGGCAATTTTTTCCACAGTGCTGTCCATCGCCAGCGCCTCACCCAAACGTGTAGGCAAGCGACGCAGTTCCTCAACCAATGTTGATTCGACGCCTGCGGCCAGGGTCCCGCGGACTTGCCCAAGCGACAGGGTCAGCAACAGCAGGCCAACCAGTTGCGTGGTGAACGCCTTGGTCGAAGCTACGCCGATTTCGCGACCCGCTTGGGTCAACAGAGTCAGGTCAGACTCACGGACCAGGGAACTGATACCGACGTTGCAGATGGCCAGGCTCGCGAGGAATCCCAGTTCCTTGGCATTACGCAACGCGGCCAACGTGTCGGCGGTCTCGCCGGACTGGGAAATGGTTACGAACAGCGTATCGGCCTGCACCACTACCTTGCGGTAACGGAATTCGCTGGCGACTTCGACCTGGCACGGAATACCGGCCAACTCTTCGAGCCAGTAACGGGCAACCATACCCGCGTGATAACTGGTGCCACACGCCACGATCTGCACGTTACGTACCTTGGCGAACAGCTCGGCAGCTTGTGGACCGAACGCTTGCACCAGGACTTGATTCTGGCTCAGTCGACCTTCAAGGGTGCGCTGCACCACGGACGGTTGCTCATGGATTTCCTTGAGCATGAAATGGCGGAATTCACCTTTGTCGGCAGCTTCAGCACCGTCGCTGTATTGCACGGTCTGGCGCTCGACTGCTTGGCCCGTCACGTCCCAAATCTGCACGCTGTCACGGCGGATCTCGGCGATATCGCCCTCTTCCAGGTACATGAAACGGTCGGTGACTTGACGCAGGGCCAACTGGTCGGACGCGAGGAAGTTTTCCCCAAGGCCCAGTCCGATAACCAGTGGGCTGCCGCTACGTGCTGCAACCAGACGATCCGGTTGTTGCGCGCTGATTACGGCCAGGCCGTAGGCGCCGTGCAGTTCTTTAACGGTTGCCTTCAGAGCCTCGGTCAGATCGGGCAGCTCCTTGAGCTTGTGGTTCAACAGATGGGCAATGACTTCGGTGTCAGTGTCAGAAGTAAACACGTAACCCAAGGCTTTAAGTTGTTTGCGCAGGGCTTCGTGGTTTTCGATGATGCCGTTATGCACCACCGCCAGATCACCGGAAAAATGCGGGTGTGCATTGCGCTCGCATGGCGCGCCATGTGTGGCCCAACGGGTGTGGGCAATCCCCAGGCGACCGACCAGAGCACTTTCGGCCAACGCCTGCTCCAGTTCGCTGACCTTGCCCGGACGACGCAAGCGCTCGAGCTTTTGATCGTTGGTATAGACCGCCACACCGGCGCTGTCATACCCACGATATTCCAGACGCTTCAGGCCTTCGACCAGGATGGCGGTAATATTACGTTCTGCAACTGCGCCGACAATTCCACACATGCTATTTCTCCTGACTGACAGCCGCGCAAATCAAGTTGATCCCGCGGGCCTGTATCTGATCGCGGGCCTCAAGCGGCAGGCGATCATCGGTAATTAGGGTATGGACGCTGCTCCAGGGCAGTTCCAGGTTTGGAATCTTGCGACCGATCTTGTCGGCCTCAACCATTACGACCACTTCCCGGGCGACTTCCGCCATAACCCGGCTCAACCCAAGCAACTCATTGAACGTAGTGGTGCCGCGGACCAGATCAATACCATCGGCACCAATGAACAGTTGATCGAAGTCGTAGGAGCGTAGTACCTGCTCGGCAACCTGACCCTGAAAGGACTCGGAGTGGGGGTCCCAGGTGCCGCCTGTCATCAACAGCACTGGCTCGTGTTCAAGTTCGCTCAGAGCGTTGGCGACGTGCAGGGAGTTAGTCATCACCACCAGGCCTGGTTGCTGACCGAGTTCGGGAATCATCGATGCGGTGGTACTGCCGCTATCAATGATGATCCGCGCATGCTCGCGAATCCGCGCAACGGCGGCGCGAGCGATGGCTTGTTTGTATTTGGACACCGGCTGGCCGATATCGGCCACCAGTTCCTGAGGCATGGTGATCGCGCCACCGTAACGACGCAGCAACAGTCCGTTGCTTTCCAGCGCAGCCAGATCCTTGCGAATCGTAACTTCGGATGTTTCGAAGCGCTTCGCCAGTTCATCCACACTGACTTCGCCCTGCTCATTGAGCAAGGCTAGGATGTTGTGGCGACGTTGAGGTGTGTTGCGTTTCGACATGACTTGGTAAGTTTCGTTTCGAAAGATAACGGAAGCAATCAAAACCTATCGATGAAACTTCGTCAAGCGCGGGGCGATAAAAAGATCTGTGGATAAAAGCATCGCGGGCAAGCTCGGCTCCTACAGAATTTAGTTACTGTGGGAGCGAGGCTTGCCCGCGAATGCACTGGATCAGATTGTGTATAACTTCAACCAAAGCTGGCTGTGAATAACTCAGCTCTTCTTGACCTTCTCCGGCCGCTTCCAGCCATCGATGTTTTTCTGACGGGCACGACCCACGGCCAACTGCGCGTTATCCACATTCTGCGTGATGGTTGAACCGGCTGCGGTAGTTGCTCCTGAAGAGATATCCACAGGCGCTACCAACGAGTTGTTGGAGCCGATGAACACATCTTCACCCAACACGGTTTTCCACTTATTCACACCATCGTAATTGCAGGTGATGGTGCCAGCACCGATGTTGGTGCGCGCGCCGATTTCAGCATCGCCTAGATAAGACAGGTGACCAGCCTTGGCGCCTTCGCCCATGTGTGCATTTTTCAGCTCGACGAAGTTACCCACATGCGCTCGTGACTCGAGTACGGTGCCTGGGCGCAAACGCGCAAATGGGCCGGCATCGCTGCCTTCGCCCAAAATCGCACCTTCGATATGGCTGTTAGCCTTGATCACAACGCCTTTACGCAGGGTGCTGTCCTTGATGACACAGTTCGGGCCAATCACCACGTCGTCTTCGATGACCACCTTGCCTTCAAGGATCACGTTGATGTCGATCAGTACGTCACGACCTACAGTGACTTCACCGCGAACATCGAAACGGGCCGGATCGCGCAATGTCACGCCTTGAGCCATCAAACGACGACCAGCACGCAGTTGATAGTGGCGCTCCAACTCGGAAAGCTGTTTACGATCATTGGCGCCCTGCACTTCCATCGCGTCATGGGGCTGCTCGGTGGCAACCACCAGACCATCGCCAACCGCCATTTCAATCACGTCGGTCAGGTAGTACTCACCTTGCACATTGTTGTTCGACAGGCGCCCCGTCCAATCGGTCAGGCGATTGGCAGGAACCGCCAGAATACCGGTGTTGCCTTCCTTGATAGCGCGCTGAGCTTCAGTGGCGTCCTTGTGTTCAACAATGGCCGCGACCTTGCCATCCGCTCCGCGAACGATACGGCCGTAACCGGTTGCGTCATCCAGCTCTACGGTCAACAGACCCATTTGCCCTGGCTCAACCAGCTTGAGCAGTCTTTGCAGGGTTTCAACTTCAATCAGCGGTACGTCACCGTAAAGAACCAACACGGTATCGGACTCAATGAATGGCAACGCTTGGGCCACCGCATGGCCTGTCCCCAGTTGTTTATCCTGAAGGACGAAATTCAAATCGTCGGCACCCAGACGTTCACGCACCGCATCGGCACCATGGCCGATCACCACGTGAATGCGCTGTGGATCAAGCTGTCTGGCGCTGTGGATAACATGACCGAGCATCGAATTGCCGGCAATCGGGTGCAAGACTTTCGGCAAGGCCGAACGCATGCGCGTGCCTTGGCCGGCGGCGAGAATAACGATTTCAAGAGACATGTCTGGCACCAATCCTGGGTGGTCAGCGGCTGCGACCAAATTTAAGAATATCGGAAAAGAAAAAAGGGTAGCCGAGGCTACCCTTTTTAATCAATCGCACAACAAGCGAAGCCTTAGCGGCCGAACTTCTTGCGGACCTGCTGGACGGTGCGCAGCTGAGCTGCAGCCTCGGCCAGACGTGCGGCAGCAGAACCGTAATCGAATTCCGCGCCCCGATCATGCAAGGCCTTCTCGGCAGCCTTGACGGCTTCCTGAGCGGAGGCTTCATCCAGGTCGGCAGCACGTTGCACAGTGTCGGCAAGCACTTTGACCATGTTCGGCTGAACCTCGAGGAAACCACCGGAGATGTAATACACCTCCTCTTCCCCGCCCTGCTTGACCAGGCGGATCGGACCTGGTTTCAGGTTAGTGATCAGCGGCGCGTGACCCAGAGCGATACCAAGATCACCCAGTGCACCGTGCGCAATCACCATCTCGACCAGACCGGAAAAGATTTCTCCTTCCGCGCTGACGATATCGCAATGGACTGTCATAGCCATCTGATTGCCTCACCCTAAATTAGCGCCCGTTACCGGGCGCCGGGATTACAGTTTCTTGGCTTTCTCGATCGCTTCTTCGATGCCGCCAACCATGTAGAACGCTTGTTCTGGCAGGTGGTCGTAGTCACCGTTGAGGATGCCTTTGAAGCCAGCAATGGTGTCTTTCAGGGAAACGTATTTACCCGAAGCACCGGTGAAGACTTCAGCCACGAAGAACGGCTGCGACAAGAAACGCTGGATCTTACGAGCACGGTTTACCAACTGCTTGTCGGCTTCCGACAGCTCGTCCATACCCAGGATCGCAATGATGTCCTTCAGTTCTTTGTAACGCTGCAGCACGTACTGAACACCGCGAGCGGTATCGTAGTGGTCGTTGCCGATCACGTTCGGATCCAGCTGACGCGAAGTCGAGTCCAGTGGGTCTACCGCTGGGTAGATACCCAGGGAAGCGATGTCACGGGACAGAACGACGGTGGCGTCCAAGTGGGCGAAGGTGGTCGCTGGCGACGGGTCAGTCAAGTCGTCCGCAGGTACGTATACCGCTTGGATCGAAGTGATCGAACCTTGCTTGGTCGAAGTGATGCGCTCTTGCAGCACGCCCATCTCTTCAGCCAGGGTCGGCTGGTAACCTACTGCAGAAGGCATACGGCCCAGCAGTGCGGATACTTCAGTACCGGCCAGGGTGTAACGATAGATGTTGTCGACGAACAGCAGAACGTCGTTACCTTCGTCACGGAACTTCTCAGCCATGGTCAGGCCAGTCAGCGCTACGCGCAGACGGTTTCCTGGTGGCTCGTTCATTTGGCCGTATACCAGAGCAACCTTGTCCAGTACGTTGGAATCCTTCATCTCGTGGTAGAAGTCGTTACCCTCACGAGTACGCTCACCCACACCGGCGAACACGGAATAACCGCTGTGCTCGATGGCGATGTTACGGATCAGTTCCATCATGTTTACGGTTTTGCCTACACCGGCACCACCGAACAGACCAACCTTACCACCCTTGGCGAACGGGCAAACCAGGTCGATAACCTTGATGCCAGTTTCCAGCAGGTCATTGCCGCCCGCTTGCTCAGCGAAGCTTGGCGCAGGACGGTGAATGCCCCAACGCTCTTCGGTTTCGACCGGGCCAGCCTCGTCGATCGGGTTACCCAGTACGTCCATGATCCGGCCCAGGGTCGCTTTACCGACTGGTACGGAGATGGCTGCGCCGGTGTCGATGACGTCCAGACCACGCTTCAAGCCCTCGGTGGAGCCCATCGCAATGGTACGAACCACGCCGTCGCCCAGCTGTTGCTGAACTTCCAGAGTGGTTGCGGCCGCGCTTTGTACAGTCAGCGCGTTGTAGATGCTCGGTACGCTGTCGCGTGGGAATTCCACGTCGATAACGGCGCCGATGATTTGAACGATACGTCCGCTACTCATAGCTGGATCCTCTGAATATTTGAACCGTTAAACCGCGGCAG
>NZ_JBOIBY010000311.1:0-8513 GCF_050739655.1 Pseudomonas sp.
CGCAAATCCCCGTGTAGGAGCTGCCGCAGGCTGCGATCTTTTTTGTCTGTATCTCAATATGTGGGATGTATATTTATATATTGAGATTTATCCCGTTCCGGGTTTATAGTCCGCTCACTCACTACCAAAAAACAGAACAGGTGAAGCGATGCTGGCGCAATTGATCGCGCTCGATTGGGGGACAACCTCATTACGTGCCTACAAACTTGCCGAAGGTGGCCAGGTGCTCGAACAGCGTTCGCTGTCTTCGGGGATCATGCAGCTGCCCAAGGCGCCTCGGGTCATCAACGGTCGCGAATGCGCCGACGGCTTTGAACTGGCGTTTGACCAAGCCTGTGGTGACTGGCTCGACGCGCAGCCGGATCTGCCGGTGATTGTCTGCGGCATGGTCGGCAGCGCCCAGGGCTGGCGCGAAGCGGCTTACCGCGACACACCGGCAAACGTTGCCAATCTCGGAAACTCCCTACAAACCGTTCGCAGTCTTCGCGGCGTCGATGTGCACATCGTCCCAGGCGTGATCCAGCGTTCGCGCCTTCCAAACGTGATGCGTGGCGAAGAGACACAAGTGCTCGGCGTTTTGCCGAACCTGTCGTGCGAGACCGGCGCACAGGTTCTGATCGGCCTGCCGGGCAGTCATTCGAAATGGGTGGAAGTGGCCGATGGCTGTATCGTGCATTTCGATACGTTCATGACCGGCGAAATCTTCGCCGTACTCAGCGAACACAGCATTTTGGGGCGCACCCAGCAGCGCGGCGGTTCGTTCGATAGCGAGGCTTTTGATCGCGGTGTGCAAGTCGCGTTGTCGGCGGACGGTGAAAACGGCCCGCTCTCGACCTTGTTCAGTGCCCGCAGCCTTGGGCTGACCGGCGAGCTAAGTGCAACTGCGCAGCCGGATTATCTGTCCGGCCTGCTGATTGGCCATGAACTGGCGGCCCTGGCCAGCGTTCAACGGCGTCGGCGCAACAGCGCGCATCTGCCGTCGGTCATCCTCATCGGCAATTCCCAACTCTGCCTTCGTTACAGCCGGGCGCTCGACGCCTGTGGTTTTGCGCGGGTGACCCTGGCCGAGCAGGCCACCGAACGCGGGTTGTGGCAATTGGCACTGGCTGCCGGCCTGATCCAGCCCAACCCAATCCGTTAAACCTGACTGGAGTCCTGACATGCTCAAACAAGCACTGGCGCAAAACGGTCTGATCGCCATCCTGCGCGGCCTGCGTCCGCAAGAAGCCGCGGCCATGGGCGAAGTCCTGTACGCCGCCGGATTTCGCGTCATCGAAGTGCCGCTCAATTCCCCGGAGCCGTACGACAGCATTCGCATCCTGCGCGATACCTTGCCCGCCGATTGCCTGATCGGTGCGGGAACGGTGCTGACGCCGGAACAGGTCGAGCAGGTGAAAGCGGCGGGTGGTCAGGTGATCGTCATGCCCCATAGCGACGCCAAGGTCTTGCGCGCGGCGAAAGCGGCGGGGCTGTTTCTGTCGCCGGGTGTCGCCACGCCGACTGAAGCGTTCGCGGCACTGGCCGAAGGCGCGGACATTCTGAAGATGTTCCCCGCCGAGCAGATGGGCCCGGCTGTCGTCAAAGCCTGGCTCGCCGTACTGCCGGCCGGAACGATTTTGGCACCCGTCGGCGGGATCACACCGGACAACATGCAGGTGTTCATCGACGCTGGCGTCAAGGGTTTCGGCCTCGGCTCGGGCCTGTTCAAACCGGGCATGAGCCCTGAGCAAGTGGCGGCCAATGCCAAGGCCTATGTCGCTGCCTGGAAAGCCCTTCGCTAAGAATTTTGGCGCCGCGAGCGCTCATCCAATAAGAGCTGCATTGATAAAAAGAGAGCACAGATGAAAATCACCAAACTGACCACCTTCATCGTTCCGCCGCGCTGGTGCTTCCTCAAGGTCGAAACCGACGAAGGCGTAACCGGCTGGGGCGAGCCCGTGGTCGAAGGCCGTGCCCACACGGTGGCGGCTGCCGTTGAAGAATTATCTGACTACCTGATCGGCAAAGACCCACGCAACATCGAGGACATCTGGACCGTGTTGTATCGCGGCGGTTTCTACCGTGGCGGCGCGATCCACATGAGCGCCCTGGCCGGTATCGACCAGGCGCTGTGGGACATCAAGGGCAAGGCCCTCGGCGTATCGGTCAGCGACCTGTTGGGTGGTCAAGTGCGGGACAAGATTCGCGTGTATTCGTGGATCGGCGGCGACCGTCCTGCGGATACCGCGCGGGCAGCGAAAGAAGCGGTCAGTCGTGGTTTCACTGCGGTGAAAATGAACGGCACCGAAGAGCTGCAATTCCTCGACACCTTCGAGAAAGTCGACCTGGCCCTGGCCAACGTCGCCGCCGTGCGTGATGCGGTCGGCCCGAACGTCGGCATCGGCGTGGACTTCCATGGCCGGGTGCACAAGCCGATGGCCAAGGTGCTGATGAAGGAACTCGACCCGTACAAACTGATGTTTATCGAAGAGCCGGTGCTCAGCGAAAACTACGAAGCCCTGAAGGAACTGGCGCCATTGACCAGCACGCCGATCGCCCTGGGTGAGCGGCTGTTCTCGCGCTGGGACTTCAAGCGCGTGCTTAGCGAAGGCTACGTCGACATCATTCAGCCCGATGCATCCCACGCCGGTGGCATCACCGAAACCCGCAAGATCGCCAACATGGCCGAAGCCTACGATGTGGCGTTGGCGCTGCATTGCCCGCTGGGGCCGATTGCGCTGGCGGCGTGCCTGCAACTGGACGCGGCCTGCTACAACGCGTTCATTCAGGAACAGAGCCTGGGCATCCATTACAACGAGAGCAACGACCTGCTCGACTACGTGAAAGATCCACGGGTCTTCGATTACGACAAAGGCTTCGTGAAAATCCCGAACGGCCCAGGCCTGGGCATCGAGATCAACGAGGAATACGTGATCGAACGCGCCGCCGTCGGCCACCGCTGGCGCAACCCGATCTGGCGTCATGCCGATGGCAGTTTTGCCGAGTGGTGAGTGCTCTCTGACCCACTCGAGCCCTTGTGGGAGCTGGCTTGCCAGCGATGGCGTCCTGTCAGTCACATTTATGTCGGATGTGCCACCGCCATCGCGGGCAAGCCCGCTCCCACAGGGTTCAGCACAAGCCTACAAATCGACCTCAATAAACATAAAAAGAGGCACCCCCCATGCAACCGCAAACCCTCACCGGGCAGGCGTCGTTGGTGACGCCCAGCCGCAAGCGTTTTTTCATCATGGTCCTGCTGTTCATCACCGTGGTGATCAACTATCTGGACCGCAGTAACCTGTCGATTGCCGCGCCGGCGCTGACCAGCGACCTGGGCATTGACCCGATTCACGTCGGCCTGATCTTCTCCGCGTTCGGCTGGACCTACGCCGCCATGCAGATTCCCGGCGGCTGGCTGGTGGACCGCGTGCCGCCGCGCATTCTCTACACCGCAGCGTTGCTGCTGTGGTCGATTGCCACGGTCATGCTCGGTTTCGCTGGCAGTTTCATCGCGCTGTTCGTCCTGCGCATGGCGGTCGGTGCCCTGGAAGCACCGGCATATCCGATTAACAGTCGCGTGGTCACCACCTGGTTTCCAGAGCGTGAGCGCGCCACGGCCATCGGTTTTTACACCTCCGGGCAATTTGTCGGGCTGGCGTTCCTGACGCCGGTGCTGGCATGGCTTCAGCACGAGTTCGGCTGGCACATGGTGTTCGTTGCCACCGGCGCAGTGGGCATCGTTTGGGCGGCAATCTGGTACGCGGTGTATCGCGAGCCACGGGACTTCAACGGTGCCAACGAAGCTGAAATCGATCTGATCCGCGAGGGCGGCGGGCTGGTGGATATCCAGGCGGATCAAGCCAAGGTCAAGGCCAAGTTCAGCTGGACCGACCTGGGCATTGTCCTGACCAAACGCAAGCTCTGGGGCATTTACCTCGGCCAGTTCTGCCTCAACTCGACACTGTGGTTTTTCCTGACGTGGTTCCCGACCTATCTGGTGAAATACCGCGGCATGGACTTCATCAAGTCCGGTCTGTTGGCGTCGCTGCCGTTTCTCGCGGCGTTCGTCGGCGTGCTGTGTTCCGGTTTCTTTTCGGACTTCCTGATCCGTCGTGGGTATTCGGTCGGTTTCGCCCGCAAGCTGCCGATCATCAGTGGGCTGCTGATTTCCACGTCGATCATCGGTGCCAACTTTGTCGAGTCGACGCCGCTGGTGATTGCCTTTCTCGCGCTGGCGTTCTTCGGCAACGGCCTGGCTTCTATCACCTGGTCGTTGGTGTCGACCCTGGCTCCGGCGCGTTTGCTCGGACTCACCGGTGGCGTGTTCAACTTCATTGGCAACTTGTCGGCGATCGCCACGCCTATCGTGATTGGCTTCCTGGCCAGTGGTGATTCTTTCGCTCCTGCGATCACCTATATCTCGGTTCTGGCATTGATCGGTGCACTTTCCTACATCTTGCTGGTGGGGAAGGTCGAGCGTATCAAGTTGTAGTCGTGGCACGCGGGCGACCATAATGCCGCCCGTTCACTCGCTCAACGGTAAAGGCTGGATATGCAGGAAGACGCCCCAAAAATCGCCAAGGACGCCGCACCAACCGGCACCCAGACACTGCTTCGCGGGCTGGGTGTGGTCCAGGCCGTGGCCAGTGGCGCCCGTGATCTCAAGGAAATCGCCCGGCTGATCGGCACCACGCGCAGCACCACCCATCGCTTGGCCAGTTGCCTGGTGGATGAACGCTATCTGCGGGTGGTGCCGCAAGTCGGTTACTTGTTGGGGCCCAAGCTGATCGAGCTGGGGTTTCAGGCACGCGAAGAGTTGCCGCTGGTGACGCTGGCCGGGCCGTATCTGGATGAGTTGTCGGCGCTGACCGGCGACACCATTCACCTGGCCATTCGTGAAGGCGACGAGGTGTTGTACCTGCACAAGAACCCGGGACGTAACGGTCCGGAAATGCGCTCGCGGGTGGGCCATCGCATGCCGTTGGCGCGCACCGGGATCGGCAAGGCGTTGATGCTCGATGACTCGCCTCAAGAGTGGCTACGGCTGTATGAGGTCAGCCTGCCGGCGGGTGGGAAAAATCAGTTCTGGCCGCAGCACCCGGAGCAATCCTGGGAGCAGTTCGAGCAGCGAATGATCGAGTACGTGGCGGGTGGTTACGCCTTCGATCTGGAAGACAACGAACCCTCGATCCGTTGCGTGGCGGCGCCGATTCGCGATGCCAGCAAGCGCATCGTGGCCGGTATCAGCATCGCCAGCACCGTGCCGTACATGCCGCTGGAAAAAATGGCCGAGCTGATTCCCCTGATCAAGGGCGTTACGACCCGACTGTCGGCCGAGTTGGGGCTCAAGGTTTAAACACAAAAAACTGTGGGAGCGGGCTTGCCCGCGATAGCGGTGTGTCAGCTGACTGCAATATTGGATGAGTCATCGTCATCGCGGGCAAGCCCGCTCCCACAGGGTCTTGTATTGACCCTTGAATCGCGGGCAACAAAAAGGCCCCCATTTCGGGAGCCTTGATGTTCAGCGGTTTGGCTTACATGTTCGGGTAAGTCGGGCCGCCAGCGCCTTCCGGCGTTACCCAGGTGATGTTCTGTGCAGGGTCCTTGATGTCGCAGGTCTTGCAGTGAACGCAGTTCTGGGCGTTGATCTGGAAGCGCTTCTCGCCATCTTCCTTGGTAATCACTTCGTACACGCCGGCCGGGCAGTAACGCTGGGCTGGCTCATCGTACAGCGGCAGGTTCTTGCTGATCGGCAGGCTCGGGTCGGTCAGCTTCAGGTGGCACGGCTGCTCTTCTTCATGGTTGGTACCAGAGATGAACACCGAGCTCAATTTATCGAAGCTAATCTTGCCGTCCGGTTTCGGGTAGTCGATCTTCTTGCAGTCTGCGGCCAGCTTGAGGCAAGCGTAATCCGGCTTGGTGTCGTGCAGGGTGAACGGCAGTTTGCCGCCGAAGATGTTCTGGTCCAGCCAGTTGAAGCCGCCACCGACAATGGCGCCGAACTTGTGGATGGCCGGGCCGAAGTTGCGGCTGGCGAACAGCTCGTCGTGCAGCCAGCTGTTCTTGAACGCGTCGACATAGGTGGTCAGTTCTTCGGTACCGTCCTTGTCGGCGAACAGCGCGTCAGCCACCGATTCGGCGGCGAGCATGCCGGACTTCATCGCGGTGTGGCTGCCCTTGATCTTGGCGAAGTTCAGGGTGCCGAGGTCGCAACCGATCAGCGCGCCGCCCTTGAACACCATTTTCGGCAGCGAGTTCAGGCCGCCCTTGCAGATGGCGCGGGCGCCGTAGCTGATGCGCTTGCCGCCTTCCAGGTACTGCTTGAGCACCGGGTGATGCTTGAGGCGCTGGAACTCGTCGAACGGCGACAGGTAGGTGTTGCTGTAGGAAAGATCGACGATCAGACCAACGACCACCTGATTGTTTTCCAGGTGATAGAGGAACGAGCCACCGGTGTTCTCGGTGCCCATGATGTCCATCGGCCAACCGGCGGTGTGCACGACCAGGCCAGGCTGGTGCTTGGCCGGGTCGACTTCCCAGATTTCCTTCAGGCCGATGCCGTAGTGCTGGACGTCGGAATCATTGTCGAGGTTGAAGCGCTTGATCAGTTGCTTGCCGATGTGGCCACGGCAACCTTCGGCGAACAGCGTGTACTTGCCACGCAGTTCCATGCCCGGGGTGTACAGGCCTTCTTTAGGATTGCCTTCACGGTCGACGCCCAGATCACCGGTAATGATCCCGCGAACGATGCCGTTTTCGTCGAACAGTGCTTCCTGGGCGGCGAAGCCCGGGTAGATTTCCACGCCCAGGTTTTCGGCCTGCTGAGCCAGCCAGCGGCACAGGTTGCCCAGGGAAATGATGTAGTTGCCTTCGTTGTGCATGGTCTTGGGCACAAAGAAGTCAGGCACTTTCTGCGCGCTTTCAGCGTTCTTCAGAACGAAGATGTCGTCGCGGGTCACGGGTGTGTTCAGCGGCGCGCCAAGTTCTTTCCAGTCCGGGAACAATTCGTTCAGGGCCCGTGGTTCGAACACGGCACCGGAAAGGATGTGAGCACCGACCTCGGAGCCTTTTTCGACCACGCAGACGCTGATTTCCTTACCAGCTTCGGCGGCCTTCTGCTTCAATCGGCAGGCAGCGGAAAGACCAGCGGGGCCGGCACCGACGATGACCACGTCGAATTCCATGTATTCGCGTTCCACAGGTTATCTCCTACTCAAGGCTCAACAGTTTTTTCTATTTTTTTAAGGTTTGGTGTCGCATCCATGAATCCCAGCGCAACGTCGGGAGTGGACAATCGAACAACCACCTTTCTCTTTGGGTGGCGCATTATATCTACACCACTCTCAGGGTCCAATACAAACGTTTGTTTGAATTGGCTCAAAGCCAGAGAAATCAAAGTCACGCGGCTTATGAACGGCTATTTTGCCGTATTGACCGGAATAGGTGTTCCGGTCAAGATACGGGCGGTTTTGCGCTCGCCGTAGGCTGACTGTTGGTTTCAAGAGCACCTCTAAAGACAGGGCGATGGCAGTGGAAAGTGATGTGCTGCGCAGGTTCGGCGCGCAGTTTACACGTCGCGGTATTGAATGACTCGTCGGTCACTCCTGACGAACGGTCATCATCATCGTGAACGAGGCTCACTTGACACGTTTGCCGGCGTTTTTGGAGGTGCCCTTGTGCCCCATGAGCATCAACCGCCAGGTTCGCCTAGGCGACTTTCTTTTCACCGGAGAGTAACGAGGAATCCATGAAGGTTCTTGTAGCTGTCAAACGCGTTGTGGATTACAACGTCAAGGTCCGCGTCAAGGCGGACAATTCCGGCGTCGATCTTGCCAACGTCAAGATGTCGATGAACCCGTTCTGCGAGATCGCCGTTGAAGAAGCCGTACGCCTGAAAGAGAAAGGTGTTGCGACTGAAATCGTCGTCGTCTCCGTCGGCCCGTCCACCGCTCAAGAGCAACTGCGCACCGCGCTGGCTCTGGGTGCCGACCGTGCCATCCTCGTCGAATCCGCCGAAGATCTGACTTCCCTGGCCGTTGCCAAACTGCTGAAGGCTGTTGTCGACAAGGAACAGCCTCAGCTGGTGATCCTTGGCAAACAAGCCATCGACAGCGACAACAACCAGACGGGCCAAATGTTGGCTGCCTTGAGCGGCTACGGTCAGGGCACGTTCGCTTCGAAAGTCGAAATCAGCGGCGACAGCGTAGCTGTTACCCGTGAAATCGACGGCGGCGCGCAGACAGTTTCCCTGAAACTGCCAGCCATCGTGACCACCGACCTGCGTCTGAACGAGCCGCGCTACGCGTCCCTGCCAAACATCATGAAAGCCAAGAAGAAGCCTCTCGAAGTGCTGACTCCGGACGCTTTGGGCGTTTCCACCGCCTCCACCAACAAGACCGTAAAAGTCGAAGCGCCGGCTGCACGCAGCGCGGGTATCAAGGTCAAGTCGGTGGCTGAACTGGTCGAGAAACTGAAAAACGAAGCGAAGGTAATCTAAATGACTATCTTGGTTATTGCTGAACACGACAACAAAG
>NZ_JBOIBY010000312.1:0-6342 GCF_050739655.1 Pseudomonas sp.
GAGTGAAGGCGAACACGGTGGCCGACTGACCTTGGGTGTCGGAGTAGACCGTATCGACCTCCACACTATGATCTGCCTTCAGTAGCCCCTCAATGACATAGATGGCCTCCCAGATGCCCGGCGGGATGAAATGCTGGAACACCGCGATGTAGTTGTTGGCGACGTGCCGGTACGCCACGGCACCCATCTTGCGATAGCGGAAGTGGTAGCCGGCCAGCAGATTGTCGTCGTAGAAGTCGAACTGGGTGCCATCCGCGGCCACCGCCTTGCCATCGCCCCAGAGCTTGGGCAGATCGAGATGCAGATAGAGCTCCACCAGTTCACGGTTGGCCTTGTCCAGCTTCTCCAGCGACAGGTGACGGCGGTTGGTGTAGGACAGCATATGTGGCGTGACATTGCCCGCGAGGTGCCGAGCCGCCTGGTTGGGGCCCAGGTTGCAGCCCAGGGCGAAAATCGTCATCAGGTAGCGTTCGGCCGGTTCCTTGAGCTTGGGCTCATTGCCGGACATGGGCCCGAAATGCCGGGTGAACTGAATCCAGTGCTCAATGTTGGCCATGATGTCGAGCACGTGCCTGGCTGGCATGCGCTGGGTAATGGCGGTCTGCAGCGAGATGGCAGAGGGCGGAATGTCGCGGGCCATCACCCGTCGCAGCACCGGCTCGCCGCCGTCGTTGATCGAGACATCACCGCGGCAGGACGGGAACTTGTCATCCAGTTGCTGCGCAGTCTCTTCCAGTTGGGCCTTGAGCGTGGCAACAAAGTCTTTGGCGTTACTCGGCAGACCAACCTTCTCGCAGTACGCCGGTAGACGGGCGAGGCATTCCTCCCAGGGAAGCAGTTGCTTCCGGTAGTCGGCAAAAGACTCCGAGCCAAGGACACACAGATCACCGGATCGCAGCTCACTGGCCAGGTGGGAGAAGACACAGACCTCCAGGTAGCGTCGGTTGGTCGGAGGTCCCTCACTGGCCGAACGGCGTACGACCTTCGCCCAGCGTTCGGACGCAAACGACAGTTCAACATGGTCATCGATCCACTCACGATGAAGATTCTCGTTATGCTGGACAAGCTGTAGTGCCTGGATGAGCGAGTGATCCTGCGTGGTGGGCTCCAGTTGGAGGATATGGCTGAGTCGGAACAGAAGCGAACGGTGAGATTTGAAGTGCTTCCAGATCAGTGGAAGGTAGTTGTTGCCGCCGGTGGCCTGCACCTCAGCACAGGTTTCTCGCAAGCGATCAAGATTGCCATTGGGTGAGAGGTACTCCCGGATCAGACTGCCGGCCTCTTGATTGTCCGGCTCCTGGGCCAGAATCTCCAGCACACCATCCAGCGTGGCCACGAGCAGTTCAAGCTTCTGCCGTTGCCTAAGCTGGATCTGCTCCAGTTCTTCCTTGGCACGCTTGTGAATGGTGGAAATTCGCCGGATGAACATTTCCGCCAAGTGATCCCGGGTACGAACCCGCATGCGGTAGATCAGGGCCAGCATCAAGGTGTAGCGCTTCGGCAGGGAACAATCTTTCAACTCTGCGACATCCGACGCGGCGGCCTGGGCGGCAAAGTGGCGGATCTTGGAATCCACGATGCCATCGAAGATGACGTCCAATTCGCCGAATGCTTCGAGCCAGGCCAAGTGGTCGATCAGTACCTCCAGATGCTTGCGGGACGGTTTCTTGGGCGCTTGCTTCAAGGCGTTGAAATCGCTTTGCCGACGACCAAAGTCGGTGTCGAGCAACTCTTTCAGCTTGTAGATCACCTCGATTGGCGTCCTCATCACGACCAGGTTGAAGGTAATCTCTTGGGCATTTGCCAGCGCAGTTTCGGCGACTTTATTGAGTGTCGAATAAACCGGTAGTTCGTAACCACGTAGAATCAGCTCATCGATCGTTGTGTTGATGAGATCGACCCTCTGCTCAAGAATCAAAGCGCAGTCGCGGGCAATTTGCTCTGTAATCGCAAGCCCATCGCTGCCGTAGAAGGGCGTAACCTGTAGGTACTGGCGGATGGCTGCTTGGTGCCGGTAAAGGGTACGAGGGTTGCTGTAGCGAGGTACGATGCGCGCGCCATAGCGGAGGCATTGGCGAACATGGTCGATGAGCTCCTGCGGTAACTCATCGAACGGAACAAAATAGTGCATCTGTTGGAAGATCTTTAGTTGAACTGCCAGCCCAATCGAGAGGGCCGGGCTTTTAGCCGTATTGTTGACCCATTCGATCTCTGAATCAGACAGCGTATAGCTACGGTGAAGCTCTTTGGCCGGTAGCTGACTGGGTAAGAGAGGGTACGCTGTCCTTTCCACCGAAGCCATAGAATGCTTCCCCCAAAGTAATGCAAAAGCATCAGCATAGGCGGCTTTTCACAATTGGCTTCATGAGGTGGCGAAGCACTGAATTCTATTTTTTAGATTCAATAGCTTACAGAACGGATGTCCTAATTTTTACCTTATCTCGGCATGACCCCGTGTATGGGGCGAATCGCCCCATCGCCTCTAAAGGGCCTTGTCGAAACGGAACGAGGCGCCATAGGCCGACGCCGGCAAGAGACTTGAACCATCGGCCCGTAACCGCGAACGGAAGGTGCCGCTTTGCGGTTGAGTACGGTACAGCCCGCGTTTCTGCAGTTCGGGGATGATCAGTTCGACGAAGTCCTCAAGGCTTCCGGGGCTGATCAGCGGATTGATCATGTAGCCACTGGTGCCGGAGATTCGTGCATGTTCCTCAATGCGTTCGGCCACCTGTTGGGGGGTGCCCACCAGAATCAGATCGCTGCCGCGGGTGACCTTGGCAAACCGTTGTTTGACGTCGCCAGCGGTCAATGGTTTGCCACTGCCATCGGGGCGCATCACGTAAGAGGTCATGCCTTCGGTGTGGGTGGAAAGCGCATCACTGTCGGCGTAGCGGCTGATATCGATGCCGGTGTCACCCGCGTAACTGACCAGTTGGGCCTGCAAGTGATAGTTGCTTTGCAGTTCGTCATATTTGCGCTGAGCTTCGATTTCGGTCTTGCCCGTGACGATACGCAGCACCGTCAGCGATTTCACATCCTCACGCTGACGACCACGCACCTGGGCCTTGGCCCAGATTTCTTCCAGCCCCTGACGGATTTCCTGCGGGTTGGACTTGGCAATGAAGATCAGCTCGGCGTGCTTGGCCGCAAACTCACGTCCGCGCCCCGACCAGCCGGCCTGAATCAACAACGGCGTGCGCTGTGGCGATGGCGAGGTCAAGTGCGGCCCGGCCACCCGGTAATGCTCACCGACGTGGTTGATCGGCCGCACACGATCACCCCGAGCGTAGAGTTGACGCGCCCTGTCCGCGACCACGGCGTTGTCGGCCCAACTGCCTTCCCAGAGCTTGTAGACCACATCGAGGAACTCTTCGGCGCGCTCATAGCGGTCATCGTGCCTGATCATCTGCTCCAGGCCGAAGTTGCGGGCGGCACTGGACAGGTAAGACGTGACGATGTTCCAGCCGACCCGGCCATTGGTTAGGTGATCCAGCGTGCTGAAGCGCCGGGCGTGGGTAAACGGATGTTCGTAGCTGGTGGTGACGGTGACGCCAAAGGCCAGGTTTTCCGTCACGGCAGCCAAGGCCGGGATGATCATCAAGGGATCGTTCGCCGGTGCTTCTACCGCCCATTTCATGGCCGCATCGGCATTGCCGCCAAATACATCGTAGAAACCCAGCACGTCACCAAAAAACAGCATGTCGAGGTGAGCCTGGTCGGCAATGCGTGCCAGGTTCGACCAGTAGCCAAGAGAGTTGATGGTCAGTCGCTCGTCGGCCGGGTGCGTCCACAGGCTTGGCGCACCGCCGCAACCGACACTGGCCTGCTCGTATAGTGCAAACAGCAGAGGTTTTGGATCGGACATAGTGGTTCCTGTAAAAAAGTGATTAAACCGGGCGAGTCACCGCTGATTCTTGAATCCTTTGCCGTAGTGGCGTTCGAGGCGGTGCTGTATCAACTCGAGCCCGATGGACAGCAGCCAATAGATGACGGCTGCGGTGGTGAGCATTTCGATGTAGCGATAAGAAGACCGCCCATAGGACTGCGCCAGGAACATCACCTCCCAGACGCCCATCACCGAGATCAGCGATGAGTCCTTGAGCATTGAAATGAACTGGCTGGTTGTCGGAGGAATGATCGTGCGCATGGCTTGCGGCAGGACGATCTGCAGAAACGTCGCCGTCGGCCTGAGACCCAGCGCCATTGCCGCTTCGCGCTGCCCGGGTGCTACGGCCAGGATGCCGGCGCGAAAGATCTCGCTGAGGTAGGCCCCATAATTGAGCGAGAGCGCAATGATGCCGGCACTGATTGCTCCGGGCACAACGCCCAACTGGGGTAAACCCAGATAGATCAGGAGGATTTGAATCAGCAGCGGAGTACCGCGAAAAAAAGATGCGTAAAAGCTCGCGATACCGAAAGCCACGGCACTGCGTGACAGACGCGCCAGCGCCGTCACGAAACCAAGGAGCAGTGACAGCCAGATCGAGCAGAAGCACAGAAACAACGTCAGTGCGGCACCCTGCAGGAAACCGTTGGGCCCCAGATGCAGGCCGACCAGATTCGGCCACTTTTCCAGAATGATCGAGAACTTCAGATCGAAGCTCATGAAAAACATGACGCACAAGCCGAACAGCGCCGCCCACGTCAGATACAGGCGAGTGCGAAAGCCAAAGAACTGGCTCAAGCGGCGCGGCTCGGTTTCGGGTGCGACAGTCGCCTTGACCGGGTGTGGATTGAGGGCTGTCATTGGCTGATATCGGCACCGATCCACTTCTGCGAAATCTTGCTCAGCGTACCGTCAGCCTTGAGTTGGGTGATGACCTCGGTGACTTTGGCATTCCATTGCGGATCACCCTTCTCTATCGCCACGACGTTCGGTTCGGCGTAGAGCGTATCGCCGGCAATCTTGAAGCGAGGATCCTGGGCAATGCGCTCGCGCGCAGTGATGAGGTTGGTGACCATGGCATCCAGACGCACGCCCGTCCCCAGTGCCAGATCCTGGAAGGCCACAGTCTCGTTGTCGTAGGGCGCGACCTGAACATTATCGAATGGATAGCTCAAAGGTTTGTCCTCGGCACCTTCGATCACCAGATCCTTGTTCAAGTAGGCTTCGTAAGTCGACGCGCTGATCACACCGACTTTTTTGCCGGACAAGTCTTTGCCCGCAGTGATGTCGTTGTCCTTGGCATTCACCACGATCACCGCGGGTGACTGGTAATACTCGACCGGGAAATCGAACACTTCGGCGCGGGCTTTACTCGGGGTCATCGAGCAGACGCAGATGTCATAACGCCCGCTCCAGCGGCCAGCAGCGATCACGTCCCAGGATGGGGTCTCCAGTTTGAGTTTGACGCCAAGGCGCTGGGCAACCGCCTTGGCGACATCTACGTCAAACCCGTCCAGCTGGTTCTGCTCATTGAGAAAGGAAAACGGCGGATAGCTTTCCATCAGGACGCCGGTCAACTCGCCTTTTTTCGTCACACGATCCAGGATCGGGCCTGCAAAAGCCGCAGAGCAACTGGCGGCTAACGCCAGGCCCAAAGACAACAATGCCGTGGTTTTCAAGTACGAAGCTCCAATCAGTTGTAAAAATCTGATTAGATTAAAACGCACTATAAAATACGCTTGTACTGTTTTTATGGAATAAGATGCTGGCTTCAGGCTATATCGAAGTTATGGGTTCACCCGAAAGGGCGACATTCGAAAGGCAACGGGACAGAGCGAATCGAAACGTTATATGATTACAATACATGACTGTCAGCACTTTCTGGCAGAGCCATTCACTCCCTGCCTGCCTGCGATTTCCGATGACTATCCCTGTTCATATTCCGCCCGTTACGCGCCTAAACCAACGCCTGTTGTCCATCGATGCCCTCAGGGGATTAGTGATCATATTCATGCTGCTGGATCACGTGCGAGAGACTTTTTTCCTGCACCGCCAGGTAGGTGACCCGATGGGGATCGAGACGACCGAACCGGCATTGTTTTTCAGCCGGACGCTCGCTCATCTGTGTGCCCCCGTGTTCGTACTTCTCACTGGACTGTCTGCGTACCTGTACGGCGAAAAACACCAGGGCAAGAGCAACATTTCCACCTTCCTGTTCAAGCGCGGCCTGTTCCTGGTACTGCTGGAGTTCACCTTGGTGAATTTCGCCTGGACATTCCAGTTCCCACCCACGGTGATTTACATGCAGGTGATCTGGGCCATCGGCGTCAGCATGATCGCCCTTGCCATACTGGTGTGGCTGCCAAGGCCAATCCTGTTCGCCCTGGGCGTGCTCATCGTCGCCGGGCACAACCTGCTCGATGGTCTGCACTTCCCGGTCGGTACAACCCTGCACG
>NZ_JBOIBY010000313.1:0-17713 GCF_050739655.1 Pseudomonas sp.
TGGCACAGGGTGCCGGCGGTATCGACCATGTCATCGACCAGAATACAGGTACGCCCTTCGACATCACCGATGATATGCATCACTTCAGAGTGATTGGCTTTCTCACGGCGTTTGTCGATGATCCCGAGATCCACGCCCAGGGATTTGGCAACGGCACGTGCACGCACGACGCCACCAATGTCCGGGGACACGATCATCAGGTTTTCGAAGCGCTGATCTTCGATGTCATCCACCAGAACCGGGGAGCCGTAGATGTTATCTACCGGAATATCGAAGAAACCCTGGATTTGGTCAGCATGCAGATCAACCGTGAGAACACGGTCGATGCCGACTACGGTAAGCATGTCAGCAACGACTTTCGCGCTGATAGCCACACGTGCGGAACGCGGACGGCGATCCTGACGGGCATAACCAAAGTAAGGAATAACAGCAGTGATACGAGTAGCCGAGGAGCGGCGGAAGGCATCAGCCATCACTACCAGTTCCATCAGGTTATCGTTGGTCGGAGCGCAAGTCGGCTGAATAATGAAGACGTCTTTACCGCGAACGTTTTCATTGATCTCGGCTGTAATTTCGCCGTCGGAGAATTTACCGACAGAGATGTCACCGAGAGGGATATGCAGCTGACGTACGACACGCCGAGCCAGATCGGGGTTAGCGTTCCCCGTAAAGACCATCATCTTGGACACGCGCAGTACCTGAAGGCTGAGGGTAACCTGGATGAGTATAGGAAAATGGCAGGGGCGGCTGGATTCGAACCAACGCATGGCAGGATCAAAACCTGCTGCCTTACCGCTTGGCGACGCCCCTGTATTTGTTGCAACGATTACCCAGTAATCGGTTCCTTTAGAGCAGACTTTGCAGCTTGCGATGCAACATCGAAATGTTGCTTCCTTTTGCTACAAACCCTGTAAGGGTCTCTGTAAGAAGGGCCGAGACTTTATCAGCTTCAGCTTTGCTTGGGAAGCCCCCAAACACACAACTTCCAGTTCCGGTGAGTTTTGCTTCGGTAAATTTACCTAACAAATTCAAAGCGTTACGTACCTCTGGATAACGCCTTGTTACCACCGGTAAGCAGTCATTTCGACTGTTTCCCTTGGGAACGGGGCGCACTTTAATGGGAGGCGTGTTACGTGTCAACAACGGATCGGAAAAAATTTCTGCCGTACTAACAGAGACTTGCGGCACGAGCACCAGATACCACGGTTCTTCCGGTTCGACAGGGGTCAGTTTCTCCCCGACACCCTCGGCGAAAGCCGCATGACCGCGCACGAAAACCGGGACATCGGCGCCCAGCGTCAAGCCCAGTGCGGCCAGTCGGTCTTCATCCCAGCCCAGTTGCCAAAGATGATTCAGGCCAAGCAGGGTTGTTGCCGCGTTCGAACTGCCGCCACCGATTCCACCACCCATGGGCAAAACCTTGTCGATCCAGATATCGATGCCAAGCTCACAGGCGGATTGCTCCTGAAGTTTTTTGGCGGCCTTGACGATCAGGTTGCTGTCGTGGGGGACGCCTTCGAACTCGGTGTGCAAGCGAATGACGCCGTCATCGCGAACGGCGAACGTGATTTCATCGCCGTAGTCGAGGAACTGAAACATGGTCTGCAACTCGTGGTAGCCGTCTTCGCGACGTCCAAGAATGTGCAGCATCAAATTGAGTTTGGCCGGCGAAGGCAAAGTCAGGCGATTGTCTGGCATGTCATTGCCCCAGCTTGCGTGGTTGCCAGGCCTTGATCACCAGCGTGACATCAAGGTCGGTGCCATGCAGTTTGATCCGCTCGGGCAGCCAGTAGCCGTTTTGTTCGGTGTAGGCGGTGTACTCGACCTGCCAGCCGTCCTGTTCGAGATTGGCCAGGCGGCTTTCGCCATCCAGGGTCAGGCGGCTTTTGCTGTCCGGGGCCGGAAGCCCGCGAACCCACCATGCCAGGTTGGAAACCGGTAGCTTCCAGCCCAATTGTTCTTCAAGCAATACATCTGGAGAGGGGGCTTCGTAGCGTCCCTGGTTGGCGACTTCCAGAGATACCTTGCCTGGACGCCCGGTCAGGCGCGCGGCGCCACGACCCAACGGGCCGGAGAGGCGGATGTCGTAGTAATCCTGGCGCTGCAACCAGAACAGCGTGCCGCTGCCCGAGTCTTTGGGTGCGCGGATGCCGATCTTGCCGTCGATCTGCCAGCCATCAAGGCTCGAAAGCTGCTGTTTGTGCTCGCGCCACTGGGCAGGATTGCCGTGGCCCTCGACCGATTCGCGGGCACCGAACCCGGCGCAACCAGCGAGCAGGGCGATGAAACTGAAAACGATGATGTGGCGCAAAAACATAATCTTAAAGGGTCTCTGATCCGGTCAGGCGCTTGATGGTACTGCGCAGGGCAGGGCTGTCGGGTTGTTCCTTGAGGAACTTGCTCCAGATTTGCCGGGCTTCGTGTTGCTTGCCGCTGGCCCACAGGACTTCACCCAGATGCGCGGCGACTTCCTGATCGGGGAAGCGATCCAGGGCCTTGCGCAGCAGGCGCTCGGCTTCATCGAGATTGCCCATGCGGAAATTCACCCAGCCGAGACTGTCGAGAACGGCCGGATCTTCCGGGTTGATCTGGTGCGCTTGTTCGATCAAGGCCTTGGCTTCGGCATAGCGTGTCGTGCGATCGGACAGGGTATAACCAAGGGCGTTCAATGCCATGGCATTGTCCGGGTCGCGCTTGATGATCAATCGCAGGTCTTTTTCCATCTGCGCCAGGTCATTGCGTTTTTCCGCCTGCATGGCCCGGGTGTAGAGCAGATTCAAATCGTCCGGGTATTGCTGCAGCGCTTTTTGCAAGACGTTCCAGGCCTTGTCACCCTGATTATTGGCGGACAGGGTTTCGGCTTCGATCAGGTACAACTGGATCGCGTAGTCCGGTTGCTCGTCGCGCTGCGCCGCCAGACGACTTTGGGCATCGGTGGTCTTGCCGTTGCTCATAAGGATATCGGCCTGACGCAACTGTGCCGGCAGGTAGTCGTTGCCCGGGCCAACCTGGCCGTATTCGACCAGCGCGCCTTGCGGGTCATTACGCTCTTCGGCGATGCGGCCGAGGTTCAAGTGAGCTGAATCGACGTGGCTATCCCGGGCGATCAGGTCTTCCAGATAGCCTTTGGCCTCATCCCAGGCCTTGGCTTCCAGGCATACCAGCGCCAGTGAGTATCGCAGGTCGTCGTCATCCGGGTATTGCTGAACCAGGCTGGAGAACTCGGCCTTTGCGTCGTCCATGCGGTCCTGTTCCACCAGCATGCGCGCGTAGGTCAGGCGCAGGCGTTTGTCATCCGGATACTTCTTGATGCTTTTTTTCAGCAGCGGCAGTGCCTCATCGCCGCGGTCGAGGCTTTGCAGCAGGCGTGCGCGCAGCAGAATCGGGGCAATTTCGCCGTCGTCCGGTGGATTGTCTTCCAGCAGGGTCAGTGCGCCTTTGGAGTCTCCGTCCTGTTGCAGCAGCAAGGCTTTGCCGAAAATCAGCTGGCCGTTGTTCGGGTGGCGCTGCAACAAGCGATCGAAACTTTTCATCAGCCCATTGCGTGTGTCCTGGTCGGTATCGGCCGCAGACAGCGCAAGAAAGTCGAAATGGGTGTCGCCCTTGCCTTGCAGCACTTTCTCCATATAAACCATGGAGTCGTCATAGCGTCCGGCGCGTGCCAGTTGTACGGCCGCAGCTCGTTGCGCCTCAAGGTCGTCCGGGGCGTTTTTCGCCCAGATCAACGCGGTGTCGAGGGCAGCCTGATCGGCGCCAAGGTACTCGGCGATGCGAAATGCCCGCTCGGAAATGCCCGGATCCTGGGTATTGATCGCCTGGGTCACGTAATTGTCCAGGGCAATATCGAAGCGATTACGCTGGCCCGCCAGTTCTGCGCTCAGCAGGCTGAAGACCGTGTCTTCGCTGAACGAGCTGTAAACCTTGGGCTTTTCAGGTGCCGGAGTGCTTTCTTCAGCCGGTGGCGTACCGTCCGTCGACACGGGTGCCAAGGCCTGGCAGCCGCTGAGGAAGACAAAAGCGAGGAGCAACGCGGAAGATCTATTCATATAGGAAGAGGACGACTAACCTGCGGTCGGATCATCATGACACAAGCCTTGGGCCAAACATAACCGGCCCGGCAATTTCCCCTCTGGCCGCGTAAACGATAAGCGATCTCAATTCGCGCGATGTCCTACCGTGGCGATAGATATCGAGTAGTTGTTCTCGATCTGTCGACGTAGGACAATTGCCGGCTTCACGTCACCATCAGCGACTTTGAATGGCCTTCCTCGCACTCGGTATTAACCACAAGACTGCTTCAGTAGATGTCCGCGAGCGCGTGGCCTTTACCCCTGAGCAGCTGGTTGAGGCCTTGCAGCAGCTCTGCCGACTCACCGACAGCCGCGAAGCTGCGATCCTCTCCACCTGCAATCGCAGTGAACTCTATATAGAACAGGATCACCTGTCGGCAGACATCGTGTTGCGCTGGTTGGCTGAATATCATCAATTGAGCCTCGAAGAACTGCGCCAAAGCGCTTATGTGCACGAAGATGATGCGGCAGTTCGTCACATGATGCGGGTCGCTTCGGGGCTCGACTCCCTGGTGTTGGGCGAACCGCAGATTCTCGGCCAGATGAAATCAGCCTACGCCGTGGCCCGCGAAGCTGGCACTGTCGGTCCGTTGCTCGGGCGGCTGTTCCAGGCCACGTTCAACGCGGCCAAGCAAGTGCGCACCGACACCGCCATTGGCGAGAACCCGGTATCCGTGGCGTTTGCCGCGGTCAGCCTGGCGAAACAGATTTTCAGCGACTTGCAACGCAGTCAGGCCCTGCTGATCGGCGCCGGCGAGACCATCACCCTGGTCGCCCGCCATCTGCATGATCTGGGCGTCAAGCGCATCGTGGTGGCCAACCGCACGCTGGAGCGTGCAAGCACTCTGGCCGAGCAGTTTGGCGCCCATGCGGTGTTGCTGTCGGAGATCCCGGCAGAGCTGGTACGCAGTGACATCGTGATCAGTTCCACCGCCAGCCAGTTGCCGATTTTGGGTAAGGGCGCGGTGGAAAGCGCCCTGAAACTGCGCAAGCACAAACCGATCTTCATGGTAGATATCGCCGTTCCCCGGGATATTGAACCGGAAGTCGGCGAACTGGACGACGTTTACCTCTATAGCGTCGACGATCTCCACGAAGTGGTCGCCGAAAACCTCAAGAGTCGTCAGGGTGCAGCCCAGGCGGCCGAAGAGATGGTCTCGATTGGCGCCGAAGACTTCATGGTCCGCTTGCGCGAACTGGCTGCAGTCGACGTGCTCAAGGCCTATCGTCAACAGAGCGAGCGCTTGCGTGACGAAGAACTGCAAAAGGCTCAGCGCTTGCTGGCCAACGGTGGCAGCGCCGAAGAAGTGCTGGTGCAACTGGCGCGTGGCCTGACCAACAAACTGTTGCACGCACCCAGCGTGCAGTTGAAAAAGCTCTCTGCCGAAGGTCGCCTCGATGCGCTGGCGATGGCTCAGGAACTCTTTGCCCTCGGTGAGGGCTCATCGGAAAGCTTTTCGGATAAGAAACCGCAATGAAAGCGTCACTGCTCAATAAGCTGGACATCCTCCAGGACCGTTTCGAGGAACTGACCGCCCTGCTTGGCGATGGCGAGGTCATTTCCGATCAGACCAAGTTCCGCGCCTATTCCAAGGAGTATGCGGAAGTCGAGCCGATCGTCGTCGCCTATAAACAGCTGCTCAAAGTGCAGGACGACCTCGAAGGCGCCCAGGCTTTGCTCAAGGACAGCGACCCGGACCTGCGTGAGATGGCGGTGGAAGAAGTCCGCGAAGCCAAGGAACAGTTGGTCGAACTGGAAGCCAACCTGCAACGCTTGCTGTTGCCCAAGGACCCGAACGACGGTCGCAACGTGTTCCTTGAAATCCGTGCCGGTACCGGCGGTGACGAGGCGGCGATTTTCTCCGGCGACCTGTTCCGCATGTATTCGCGCTACGCCGAGCGTCGTGGCTGGCGCGTGGAAATCCTTTCGGAAAGCGAGGGTGAACACGGCGGCTATAAAGAAGTCATCGCGCGGGTCGAAGGCGAAAACGTTTACGGCAAGCTGAAGTTCGAATCCGGCGCCCATCGCGTGCAACGTGTTCCGGCCACCGAGTCCCAGGGGCGCATCCACACGTCGGCCTGCACCGTGGCGGTGTTGCCCGAGCCGGACGAGCAGGAAGCGATCGAGATCAACCCGGCGGATTTGCGGGTCGATACCTATCGTTCATCCGGTGCGGGCGGTCAGCACGTGAACAAGACCGACTCGGCGATTCGTATTACGCACTTGCCGTCGGGCATCGTCGTGGAATGCCAGGAAGAACGATCCCAACACAAGAACCGTGCCCGGGCGATGTCCTGGTTGTCGGCCAAGCTCAACGACCAGCAGACCAGCGCCGCCGCCAACGCGATCGCCAGTGAGCGTAAATTGCTGGTGGGTTCCGGTGATCGCTCCGAACGTATCCGCACCTATAACTATGCCCAGGGCCGGGTCACCGACCACCGGGTCAACCTGACGTTGTATTCGCTCGACGAAATCCTCGCCGGTGGCGTCGATGCGGTGATCGAACCGTTGCTGGCCGAATACCAGGCCGATCAACTGGCGGCGATAGAATGACGATTATCGCCAGTTTGCTGCGCGCCGCCGATTTGCCCGACTCGCCCACGGCGCGCCTGGATGCCGAATTGTTGCTGGCGGCGGCGTTGGGCAAGTCTCGCAGCTTCTTGCACACCTGGCCGGAACGCATCGTGCCGAGCGAGGCCGCGCTGACTTTTGCCGATTATTTGCAGCGTCGTCGTGGCGGTGAGCCGGTGGCCTACATTCTCGGTCAGCAAGGTTTCTGGAAACTCGATCTGGAAGTGGCGCCGCACACGCTGATCCCGCGTCCGGACACCGAGTTGCTGGTCGAGGCCGCGCTGGAATTATTGCCGGCCACACCTGCCAAAGTTCTCGACCTTGGCACTGGCAGCGGCGCGATTGCCCTGGCCCTGGCCAGCGAACGGCCGGCCTGGAAAGTCACTGCCGTGGACCGCGTTCTGGAAGCTGTGGCCCTGGCCGAGCGCAATCGCCAGCGTCTGCACTTGGCCAACGCCACGGTGCTGAGCAGTCATTGGTTCAGTGCTCTGCAAGGTCAGCGCTTTGAGCTGATCATCAGCAATCCACCCTATATCGCGGCGACCGATCCGCACCTGGTGGAAGGCGATGTGCGTTTCGAGCCGGCCAGTGCATTGGTCGCTGGTGTCGACGGGCTCGATGATCTGCGTTTGATCGTCGCCCAGGCACCGGATCATCTGGAGGCCGGTGGCTGGTTGATGCTCGAGCATGGTTACGATCAGGCCGGTGCGGTGCGTGATTTACTGCTGACCCGTGGTTTTGAAGAAGTCCACAGCCGCACCGATCTGGGCGGTCATCAACGCATCAGTCTGGGGCGTCTGCCATGCTGAACGATCAGGAGTTGCTGCGCTACAGTCGGCAGATTCTGTTGCAGCACATTGATATCGACGGTCAATTGCGATTGAAAGAAAGCCGTGTGCTGATTATCGGTCTCGGTGGGCTCGGTGCGCCGGTCGCGCTGTATCTGGCGGCAGCCGGCGTGGGTGAATTGCACCTGGCGGATTTCGACACGGTTGATCTGACCAACCTGCAGCGCCAGATCATTCACGACACTGACAGCGTCGGCATGAGCAAAGTCGATTCGGCAATCAAACGCCTGACAGCCATCAATCCCCAGATTCAACTGATCGCCCACCGCACGGCGCTGGATGAAGACTCTTTGGCCGCTGTCGTCGCCGGGGTGGATCTGGTCCTCGACTGCTCCGACAATTTCTCCACCCGTGAAGCGGTCAACGCCGCTTGCGTGGCGTCGGGAAAACCGCTGGTCAGCGGCGCGGCCATTCGCTTGGAAGGGCAGTTGTCGGTGTTCGATCCACGTCGCCCGGAGAGTCCGTGCTATCACTGTTTATACGGGCACGGCAGCGAAGCCGAATTGACCTGCAGTGAAGCCGGGGTTGTCGGGCCGCTGGTGGGACTGGTCGGCAGCTTGCAGGCGCTTGAAGCGCTCAAGCTATTGGCCGGTTTCGGCGAGCCGCTGGTGGGTCGCCTGTTGTTGATCGATGCCCTGGGCTCGCGCTTTCGCGAGTTGCGGGTCAAGCGTGATCCGGGTTGCAGCGTCTGTGGGCCAAAGCATGCGTGAAGCGCCAATAGGCGTGTTCGACTCCGGCGTCGGTGGGCTTTCGGTGCTGACGGAGATCCAGCGTTTACTGCCCAACGAGTCTCTTTTGTACGTCGCCGATTGCGGGAATATTCCCTATGGCGAGAAAACCCCGGAATTTATCCGCCAGCGTTGCAGTGTCATGGCTGAGTTTTTTCAACGCCAGGGTGCCAAGGCCCTGGTACTGGCTTGCAATACCGCAACGGTTGCCGGTGTCGCCGACTTGCGTCGCGATTACCCCCAATGGCCCATCGTCGGCATGGAGCCTGCGGTCAAGCCGGCTGCCGCCGCGACCCGCAGTGGTGTAGTCGGGGTGCTGGCCACCACCGGCACATTGCAGAGCGCCAAGTTCGCCGCATTGCTCGACCGCTTCGCCACCGATGTGCAGGTGATCACCCAGCCATGCCCCGGGCTGGTGGAGTTGATCGAGAACGGCGATTTGCACAGTCCCACACTGCGTCAGTTGCTGGAGAATTACGTCCGGCCTCTGCTCGGCGCAGGTGCTGACACCATTATTCTGGGCTGCACCCATTACCCCTTCCTCAAGCCGATGCTGCGGCAGATGATCCCCGATGACATCAGCCTGATCGATACCGGTGCTGCGGTTGCACGCCAGCTTCAGCGTTTGCTTGCCGAACGCGAACTGCTCGCGCAAGAGCCGGCGCGTACTGCGCAATTCTGGACCAGTGCCGATCCGGTTCATTTCAGAAATATCTTGCCGATACTGTGGAATAACTCAGGCGTTGTGCAAAGCTTTGAAGGGTAGGCAACTCCTCGCGAGCATTCGAAAAATTGGGGTGAACTTCTGATAAAAGGCCGACTTCTATAGCCGTGAGTGTCGAGCAACAATAAAACCAAACGTATCGTTCGGAAAAGGAAGTTTCTAATGAAGCGACTGTTCTGCTTGGCTGCGATTGCGGCCGCATTGATGGGGCAAAGTTTTACCGCACAAGCGGCAGGCGTGGAGTTCTCGGTCGGCGAGACAGGCGACTCGACCATGACCTACCGCCTGGGCATGCAATGGGATTGGGACAAAAGTTGGTGGCAGAGCGATGTCGGCCGATTGACCGGCTACTGGAGCGGCGCTTACACCTATTGGGAGGGTGACAAGACTTCCAGCAACAACAGCCTGTCGTTCTCGCCGGTGTTTGTTTACGAGTTTGCCGGCCAGAACATCAAACCCTATGTTGAGCTGGGGTTTGGCGTAGCGGTGTTCTCCAGCACCGAAATCGAAAACAACAACCTTGGCAGTTCGTTTCAGTTCGAAGACCGTTTCGGTGTCGGCCTGCGTTTTGCCGGCGGGCATGAAGTTGGAGTTCGCGCGACCCACTATTCCAATGCAGGGATCACCTCCCCGAACGACGGCGTAGAAAGTTACGCGTTGCACTACACGATGCCGCTGTAACACGCCTGTAGGAGCTGTCGAGTTAAACAAGGCTGCGATCTTTTGATCTTCCCATTAACAATCAAAAGATCGCAGCCTGCGGCAGCTCCTACAGGGCCTGGTCAGCGGTAAACCGTCGAAATCCCCTGGCGCTCCTCAATGCATTCCGCTGAGCCCATCTCGAATTCCCGGCAGATCAGCGGGCGTTTTTCGTAGATGGTGCACATCATCGTGTTGCGATCCAGCGCCGCACACCAGCCGTCGTCCAGACGCAGCATGACTTCCCCACCCCAGTCATCGGTATCGATAAACCGCTCGGGTACACCCGTGTCGGTGATCAACATGACTTCGAGCTGGCAGCAGCAGGCGGCGCAGGTCGAGCAGGTCACCGCCGGTGTGTCGATTTGCGTATGAGGGATGGTTTTCATGGCGCGCAGTGTAAGGGAGTCGCCCGCCGCTGTGTGAACACTCTGACGGACGCTTGATTGCGGGCGCTGGCAACATTCACGGCTGATCCATGATTGGCGGATTGCTACGCACCATACGTTTGCCGATTGCCAGTTTCATCCGGCCGGGAAACTTCGACATTGGCCACAGTGCAGCCATGAACATGCCTGGAAGTGCAATCTCCAGCGGCCGATCCTTGATCTTGGCGAAGATGTCCCGTGCGGCTTTATCCGCCGCCCAGTTCAGGGGCATGGGAAAGTCGTTTTTTGGTTTCAGCGGATTGTCGATGAAACCGGGGCTGACCATGGTGACTTCAATACCAAGCTCGGCCACATCGATGCGCAAGGATTCGAACAGATGGCGCATTCCGGCCTTTGAAGCTCCATAGGCTTCTGCTCGCGGTAGCGGCAGGTACGTCACGGAGCTGGCCATTCCCACCATGTGCGGCGCAATTCCGGCCCGCAGCAGTGGTATCGCGGCTTCGATGCAATAACTGCTGGCGAGCAGGTTGGTGCGCACTACATGCTCAACAACCGAGGTATCGAACTGCCTGGCCTCCACGTACTCACAGGTGCCGGCGTTGAGAATCACCGTATCCAGAGAGCCCCACTGCGTAGCGATCTGTTCACCGATTTCACGCACGGTCTGGCTGTTGGTCAGGTCGCCTGCCACCACCAGCACTTGCCCCGGATAACGTTGGGAAAGGGCTTTGAGCGGCGCTAGTAAACGTGAGCTGGCGGCCAGATGGGCGCCGGTTTTCAGAATTTCTTCGGCCAATGCTGCACCAACGCCGTTGCTGGCGCCGGTCAGCCAATATCTTCGTGGTGGCGTAAGAATCACCCCATTCTCCTTTTCAGCCAGGCAATCGCTTGGCCCAATACGGGTAGATGTACTTAGAGTAGCGCCCCGGCATCGGAATAATCCCGTGGCAGTAAACTTTATCGTGCCAGTGCTGCCGAACAAACTGTTGCAAAAAGTTACTCATGCGAACCTGTGGCGTGTTGCCGCGCTGGCAGGCTCTTGAATGCTGCCAGTGCGCGTGCACGGGAGGTGTTCAAGTCGACGATCGGAGCCGGATAGTCCGCTACACCGAACAAGCCACCCAGATGCGCCGGGTTGTGCACCTCTTTTTTGTTCAGCCCGGACAGTTCCGGCAACCAGTGCTTGATGAACAGGCCTTCGGCATCAAATTTTTCCGACTGGCTCAGCGGGTTGAATATCCGGAAGTAAGGCGCGGAATCGGTGCCGGTCGACGAGCTCCATTGCCAGCCGCCATTGTTTGCAGCCAGGTCGCCATCGATCAGGTGCCGCATGAAAAAACGTTCGCCCTCACGCCAGTCGATCAACAGGGTCTTGGTCAGGAACATCGCCACGACCATGCGCAGGCGATTGTGCATCCAGCCTGTTTCCAGCAGTTGGCGCATGGCGGCGTCGATGATGGGCAGACCGGTGCGGGCCTGCTGCCAGGCCGCAAGTTCTTCGGGGGCATGGCGCCAGGCCAGGGCTTCTGTTTCCGGGCGGAAGGCACGGTGACGGGAAACCCTTGGGTAGCCCACCAGAATGTGTTTATAGAACTCGCGCCACAGCAGTTCATTGATCCAGGTGACGGCGCCGACCTTTCCGCTTTCGAATTCCCCCTGATTGCATTGCAGTGCGGCGTGCAGGCATTGACGCGGTGAAATCACCCCTGCAGCGAGATAGGCCGAGAGCTGGCTGGTGCCGGGTTTCGCCGGGAAGTCACGTTCGCTCTGGTAGTAGTCGATCTGAACATCGGTGAAAGTATCCAGCCGGCGCCGGGCTTCGGTTTCGCCGGCAGGCCACAGTGCCCGAAGGCTCGCGGTGGGAGCTTCGAAACCCTCGATGCGGGTCGGGATTTCATCGCTGGAAATTTCCAGCGACGCCTGCACCATGGGTGTACTGATCAGGCGCGGCAGGGAGCGATGAAGGCGTTCGTAGCAAACTTTGCGGAACTGGCTGAACACTTGAAAGTAAGTGCCGGTTTTGGTCAGGACACTGCCAGGCTTGAACAACAATTGATCAAGGTAGCTGTGGAATTCGATCCCCTTAGCGCTCAGTACTTGGGCAACTGCGGCGTCTCGATCGGTTTCATGAATGCCGTATTCTTCGTTGACGTGCACGGCATCGATGTTCAATTGCTGGCAAAGATCAAGCAACACCTTCGGTGCGTCATCCCAGCGCGAGGCCGTGCGGATCAGCAGGGGAATGTTCAGTTGGCCCAGTGCCTGGCTCAGCTCAAAGAGGTTGCGTAACCAAAAGTCCACTTTGCACGGCGCATCGTCGTGTTCCTGCCATTGTTCCGGGCTCAGTAAGTACACCGCCACGCTCGGACCAGCCGCGGCGGCGGCAGAGAGGGCAGTGTTGTCATGTAGGCGCAAATCGCTGCGCAGCCAGATCAATTGCATGTTGATATCCGTAAAAATCATTAACGAAGAGCGATTAAATGAGCCCGCACTGAACGAGTGCCTGGTGTGCCGTTATCGGATCTTCGGCCAGGTACAAATCAGCAATGTCTGGAGTTCTTGCGGACAACTCGGCGTGGTGGATGCACACCGTGGGTCCGGCGATCATTTTTGGGCAACTGACATTGCTCAAAAGTTTCTGCAGCTGTGAAAGGTTCATGGCTTTGCTGGAATACAGCAGTACGCCACGTGGTTGTAGATAGTCGACCGCCAGCGCCAGTTCACCGGCAGGCAGTGGCCAGTCGAACACTTGCACCGGGCAGTCGGCGCTGCTGACCAGCCAGGCCGTGAGCCACAAATGCGGTTCCAGTGGCAGATCCGAATGGTTGATCAACAGCAATGGCGCGGTGTGTAGCTGACGGTTGTTATGGTAGATGCGTGCACCGAATTTGCTGCGTAGCCAGGAGTAAAAAAACACCCGCTCCATCTGCACGCCGAACTGGCCTTGCCAGCGTTGTTCCAGTTCTGCCAGCAATGGCATCAGCAGTTGTTCACACAAGGTTCGCGGCGGATACAGCGCCATGGCCTGGTTGACGGTGTCGTCCAAGGTGCGTTCGTTCAGCCTGGTGGCTGCGAGCAGCAAGCTGTGGAGCAGTCGCTGCCAATCGTTTTCCACCGGTTGGTTAAAGGCTTGCGGGGTGTCGAGCAGTTGCTTGACCTGGCTGACGGCCACGCCACGGTTGAGCCAGGTGAGAATCGCCTGGATGCGCTGCACGTGTTCGGCACTGAATAATCGATGCCCCTTGGGCGTGCGTTGCGGCACGATCAAGCCATAACGCCGCTCCCAGGCACGCAAGGTCACGGCGTTGACACCTGTTTGCCGGGCCACTTCACGGATCGGAAGCCAGCCTTCATCCAGGGCTTTCTGGAAGTCGGCACCCAGGTCTTCGCTGGCGCTACTGTCGGACAGGTCTTTCATTAGATTGCGTTTCGCAGGCTGAGATTTTCCGGATGCGGTTGCAGGTATACCTGTTGCGCGATGTACGGGTCCGGGTGTTGGCGAAAGTGATGCTTGAGCAAGGTCAGCGGCACCACCAGCGGTACGATGCCGTGACGGTATTGGCCGATCACGTGCTGCACTTCCTGCTTTTCGTCGGCGCTGATGGTCTTCTTCAAATAACCGCTGAGGTGCTGCAGCACGTTGGTATGGGTGCGTCGGGTTGCACACTTTTTAAGGGCGGCCATCAATTCGCTGAAGTATTGCGGGCCGAGTTCTTTCGGATCGGTCTGGCCCATGTTGCCCAGCAGATTCCCCAGCGTTTTGTACTGCACCGGGTTATGGGCCATCAGCAGGTATTTGTAGCGCGAGTGAAAGTCCGTCAGACCGCGACGACTCAAACCCTCCAGCCGTAACTGTTGCCAGGCGCTGTAGGCGAACACGCGGGTGAGGAAGTTTTCCCGCAACACCGGGTCATTGAGCCGTCCTTCTTCTTCCACCGGCAAGTCTGGATGCAGTGCGCAAAAGGCCTGGGCATAAATCCCTTGGCCGCCGTCCTTAACCGGAGCGCCGTTGGCGTGATAGACCTTTACCCGTTCCAGCCCACATGAAGGGGACTTCTGCATGAAGATATAGCCGCAGATGTCGCTTAACTCCGCGGCCATTTTTCGCCCATATTCGGCCAAGGGTCGAGTCACGTTGATCTGCCGATCGACCGTACCAACGGCTTCGGGTTGAACGGGATTACCCACCAGTCTGATGGGCTCGCGAGGAATGCCCAGGCCAATGGCGACTTCCGGGCAGACCGCAATGAAATCGAAGTAATCGGTGAGGACGCGGCTGCACAGCTGCGATGCCTTGTGCCCGCCGTTGTAGCGCACATCGAATCCCATCAGGCAGGCGCTGATGGCTATTTTCGGTTTGGCAGGGGGAAGGGGCATGAGGGCACCTCGAATCTAAAACCTGTACAGAATAAGTAATCTGTACAACGTAACTTCATCATAGATTCGAAGCTGTACAAGTCAAACTTTTTGTATAAGTTTCTGTAGGAGCCGCCGAAGGCTGCTCCTACATTTCAAGGCCGTCCCAGCCTTACTGCAAATGCTCATGCAGGCGGCGAGCGGCTTCCTGGCCGCTGAGCCAAGCCCCTTCGACGCGTCCGGACAAACACCAGTCGCCACACGCATACAGGCCCAGATCGGCATCGGCCAGCGTCCCCCATTCATGATTGCTGGCAGGACGGGCGTAGAGCCAGCGATGGGCGAGGCTGAAGGTTGGCGCGGGCATGGAGTCGTGCAGCAGTTCGGCGAAGGCGCCATGCAGTTGTTCGATCACCGCTTCTTTCGACAGATCGATGTGTTGGCGGCTCCAGGCACTGGTGGCATGCAGAACCCATGTGTCGAGCGTGTTGTCGCGCCCGGGTTTGCTGCGGTTACGGGCCAACCAGTCGAGCGGACTGTCCTGCACGAAACAACCTTCCATTGGGGTTTCCAGCGGCGTTTCGAACGCCAATGCGACGGCCCAGGTGGGCTCCATTTTCACTCCGGCGGCGGCACCGGCGAGCTTCGGCGCGGCAGCCAGCAATGCGGTCGCTTGCGGTGCCGGGGTGGCGATCACCACGTGACTGAACGGACCGTGGGTGAAGCCTTCGGCATCCTGCAGGTGCCAGTGTTCTTCGCCGCGATAGACCTCGGTGATCCTGCAGGCGAAATGCACTTCGAGGTCGCCGAGCAGGGCACGGGTAATGGCGCTCATGCGTGGCGTGCCGACCCAGCGGGTTTGTTCATCCGGCGACAGGTTGAGTTGGCCACCATGGTAGGTGTAAAGCTGCGGCGTCCATTCGGCCACCCAGCCTTTGGCTTGCCAGCGTTGCACTTCGGTGACAAAGCGGCGGTCACGGGCAGTGAAGTATTGCGTGCCCATGTCCAACGCGCCTGCATCGCTGCGCTTGCTCGACATACGTCCGCCACTGCCGCGGCTTTTGTCAAAAAGTTGCACGACATACCCCAGGTCAGTCAGGGCTTGTGCGGCTGAGAGTCCGGCAATGCCGGTGCCGATGATTGCGATAGGTACAGTCATAAGGGCCTCGTTTACCTTTCTGTACAGACTACGCCGGGGTTGAAACCTGTACAATATTGTTTTTTGGTATAACTTTTTACGTTCTCGTTCTGACAGCTTGGCCTATTGTTAAACACAGAGCCTGCCCGATATCAAAGATCCCTTGCTTATAAAAATAGACTAGTGATCAGGGTAAAACGCCACGCGAGGAAGAAGTCATGCACATATTGCTGACCGGCGGTACTGGTTTGATAGGACGTCAGCTCTGTCGGCTCTGGTTAAGTCAGGGACATCGCCTGACGGTCTGGAGTCGGACGCCCTCAAACGTCGGCAAAATTTGTGGTGCCCAAGTGCGAGGCATTGCCCGACTGGAGGACATCGGACAGGAACCGGTCGACGCAATTATCAATCTGGCCGGTGCGCCCATTGCCGATCGCCCCTGGACTCACAAGCGCAAAACCCTGTTGTGGAGCAGTCGTATTACCCTGACCGAAACCTTGCTGACTTGGCTCGAAAGCCGCGAGCAGAAACCCGGCGTCTTGATTTCGGGGTCGGCAGTCGGTTGGTATGGCGATGGTGGTGAGCGTGAGCTGACCGAGGTCTCGTCGCCGGTTATCGATGATTTCGCCAGCCAACTGTGTGTCGCTTGGGAAGAAACCGCACAGCGTGCGGAGGCCATGGGGATACGCGTGATCCTCGTTCGCACCGGGTTAGTGCTGTCTGCCGAGGGCGGCTTTTTGTCGCGCCTGCTGCTGCCATTCAAACTCGGCTTGGGCGGGGCGATTGGCAACGGTCGGCAGTGGATGCCGTGGATTCATATCAACGATCAAATCGCCCTGATTGATTTTCTTCTGCATCGCAATGAAGCCAGCGGTCCATATAATGCCTGCGCACCGAAACCGGTGCGCAATCGCGAATTTGCCAAAACCCTGGGCGAGGTGTTGCACCGCCCCTCGTTCATGCCGATGCCGGCCTTTGTGTTGAAGGTGGGTCTGGGCGAATTGTCGTTGCTGTTACTGGGTGGCCAGCGCGCCACGCCAGCCCGTTTGCTCGAAGCGGGATTCACATTCCAGTTCACTGATTTGCGTGCGGCTCTGGACGACCTGTCCAGCCGCCTTTGAAATAGGACGTTGCATGACCGATCACGCGTTGCTTCTGGTCAATCTGGGCTCACCGGCCTCTACTTCAGTGGCGGATGTGCGCCGCTACCTCAATCAGTTTCTGATGGACCCCTACGTGATCGACCTGCCATGGCCGGTGCGGCGTTTGCTGGTATCGCTGATCCTGTTCAAGCGTCCCGAGCAGTCGGCCCATGCCTATGCCTCGATCTGGTGGGAAGAAGGCTCGCCCCTGGTTGTGCTCAGCCGTCGCTTGCAGCAGGCGATGGCGTCCCAGTGGCACCACGGTCCGGTGGAGCTGGCGATGCGTTACGGCGAACCGTCCATTGAGTCGGTGCTGATGCGTCTGGTGGAGCAAGGGCAAAAGAGGATCACGCTCGCGCCGCTTTACCCTCAGTTCGCCGACAGCACCACCACCACTGTGATTGAAGAAGCCAAGCGCGTCATACGGGACAAGCACCTGGACCTGCATCTCTCGATACTCCAACCGTTTTACGACCAGTCGGAATACCTCGATGCGCTGGTGGCTACGAGTCGACCGCATCTGCAGCAGGACTTCGATCACCTGCTGTTGAGTTTCCACGGTCTGCCGGAGCGGCATTTGAAAAAGCTCAATCCCGGCCACAGCTTCGAAGGGGGTGGTGATTGTTGCGCCGGTGCGCCACCGGAAGTGGTCGCCACCTGTTATCGCGGGCAGTGCCTGCGTACCGCGGCGGAGTTTGCCAAGCGCATGGGGCTGCCGGACGGCAAGTGGTCGGTGTCTTTCCAGTCGCGTCTGGGGCGTGCCAAATGGATTGAACCCTACACCGAGGCGCGTTTGGACGAGTTGGCCAAGTCAGGTGTGAAAAAAGTCCTGGTGATGTGCCCGGCGTTCGTTGCCGATTGCATCGAGACGCTGGAGGAAATTGGTGATCGCGGGCTGGAGCAGTTCCGTGAGGCAGGGGGCGAGGAGTTGGTGCTGGTGCCATGTCTCAACGATGATCCGCATTGGGCGCGGGCGTTGAGTACCTTGTGCGAAAGGGCGCCATTGGCGCTTTAAAAGCATCGCGGGCAAGCCTCGCTCCTACGCGA
>NZ_JBOIBY010000314.1:0-40533 GCF_050739655.1 Pseudomonas sp.
AGCACCCGCTCCACCAGGATTTCCAGCTTGCCGCCGGAAGCCTTCTGGCCAAACAGCCGCGCCGGAATCACCCGGGTATTGTTGAACACCATCAAATCGCCCGGGCGCAAATGCTCAAGCAAATCAGTGAATTGACGGTGTGCCAGAGCGCCGCTGACCCCATCGAGGGTCAACAGGCGACTGCCGCGCCGCTCAGCCAAAGGGTGGCGAGCGATCAGCGAATCAGGGAGTTCGAAAGTAAAGTCAGCAACGCGCATGATGGGGTGTCGTCTAGCAGGGCCGGGAAGTCTAGCGGAAATATCAAAAATTCTCTATGTACCTGATTGACCGACGGTAATCACCTCTCTATACTCCGCGGCCATTGCCCTGATGGCGGAATTGGTAGACGCGGCGGATTCAAAATCCGTTTTCGAAAGGAGTGGGAGTTCGAGTCTCCCTCGGGGCACCAAATTAAAAAAGGTCTTGCTTAGCAAGGCCTTTTTTTTCGCCTATAGAAAAGTGATCCACCGCGTCGCTCTTTGTAGGAGCTGCCGAAGGCTGCGATCTTTTGATCTTGCTCCCCCCTGCCCTCCCCGCAGGAAGACCAATTCACAAGGATTCCCCCCATGGAATTACACCTGGAAACCGTCGCCCTCTTCTCCCTCAAACTCGCCTACGAAACCGAAGGCCAAAGCCCGATCCTGCGTGATGATTTGGTGATGGGTGATTACCAGCGGGACGTGTTTGAGCTACTGGTGCGGCGCGGGGACGTTGAGGGGATTCAGGTGAAGGTGGGTGAGTGTGTGGGGTTGGCGTTGGAGGCGGTTGGGGGTGTGGAGAAGCCGTTGGGGCGGGAGTTGGGGAGGTTGGCGGGGGAGTTTGCTGGGATACAGGTTATGGAGCGGCTTGGTGATCCGCTCATTGCGCTCAGGGATTATCTGAAAGACATTCAGTGAATGACAGCGTGACCTAAAAGGGGGAACGCCCGTAGTCAGGCCCAAGTTGGTTGCCATGTTAATCCAATAATAAATCTGTCCCCTTTTTCAAAGTCTGCCTTCAGCCAGTACCGGACGCTCAACCTTGGTGCGCAGTCGGTTTGCCAACCTCAAAAGCGTTCGATCGCGGTGATTTGATAGAAAATCGATGATGTATGTGATGTGCGAGGTGAACAAGGACTAATCCTTCGATTTGGGCAACCTCATTTTCCAGTCGCCCCCGCTGCAAAACTCCCGACAGCAACATTGCCAAACGTGGTGATAGCATTTAGCCTCACGCAGCAATAGGTTGGCGGATTATTATGCCTTAATCAGGCATCCGAGAAATGAGACTCCAACTGAGGACGAATCTCAGAATCCCACCACACTGTTACGTCCAAAGGGACTTGTTATGACGAACACTTATAATATCTACAAAGTCAAACCAACCAAAATTGGCCAACTAAAAGAGAAATTAAAATCAGTTGGGTTAGTAGAGCAGAAAACCCTAGAAAAGGATGGATACTTAAAGACTTTTTACTTTTCTGAAAAAGTAGAAGGCAACGAAGTTTGGTGGTGGAAGACATACCGCGACTTTTTCAATGAAAATATTGAAGAGCCAAAAAATATCTTCAATTTTGCTGTTTTAGTTTGCCAAAATACTGCAGAACCTGAAAGAATTTTTGCTGTCAGCTTGGGAAAATCACATTTTTATTTATCGAAATTCATTCAGCTAGATTTCGGGATTGACCTCGCTCTGCATATGGCAGATGAGAGTTCAATACTTCTTAAAAAAAGCCGGTATTTTACTGGTACGAAAAGGCAAGACGTTTCCTCTTACCAGCAGTTCCAGGTAAACAACTACGAAGCTGGCGAGTCCGTGGACCATATAAAACTAAAGGCAGCAAACAAAACTGTCTGGGGTAACCGCAACATTATTTTTGCTGACTCTATACAGATGGATATGGATAAGCAGCCCATGCATCTCCCTGAAATATTCGAAATCATTGAAGCCAGCTTCAAGGATGATCGGATAATACACCTTCCTAAACTCGAATCAGCCAATTCAGATATCGCCAATGATCTTGATATTCAGGCTCTCACTCATTTGAGAGATGGCGAAGGCAGCGTGGGGATTGATCAGTTCCATGTAAACGGTGTATCGATATGTTTCAGCTTCCATGACTATGACTATGCTATCAAAGCGAAGAACAGTGAAGGAAAACTCCTGAGCAAGCAACTCGGCAATACAATTGGCACCGAAGAAATTTCGGAGTTCCTCGTGGACAATCCAGATATTGACAATATAAATAATGTGACAGTGCAGTTTAAAAACGAGGAGACCGGACGCTTCACGAGAAGCCTCAAAGAGCTGCTGGATATGCCTATTGTGTGGGGCGACCAACAGTACTTCTTGAAAAATGGCGAATGGTTCTTTTTCAATCAAGTTTTTATGGAGTATCTGAAACGTTCCCTCAGCGGTATTGAGATTGTTCTCGAAGAAAAGTTGATTGAAACAGAGTTTACTGCTTGGCAAGCAAACAAACGTGCCAATCGAAAAGCCGGAGATGACAAAGTTGATTATCGGGAAGCCTATTTCAATCAGAAAATATGCAGCGAGCGCGGATACACGCTTTTAGACAGAGAACTCACTGCAATCCGCTCACTAGAAAGAAAAAGAAGGGACTATCAAGTTGATAGTTGCCGATCTTTATTACAAAGGCGAGATAATATCCGTAAAGATCTCAAAAAAGAAGCCGGAATTAATTTACAACATTGAACAATCAAAAGATTCCATAACCCTTATTAAAAACAACCAAATCAAATTTAGCAAAAAACTTACTTCGGCAGCACTTTGGTTTGTCTTTGAAGAAGACGTTAAGTCCATCACAGATGTTAATTCCATCCAATTCCTTCTCGCACTCGAGGCGTGGAAAAAACTAGTATCCGGATACTCACTGAAACCAAAGATCTACATATCGCGCCACGTAAAATAAAAGGGCCTATTGCGACCTATCAACCACCGATTCACTATCAACACACGGTGCAACTTGAAATTTCTGTATATCGTTGGACTAACAGATCTCCAAATCTCAAAAACACTTGATCAACCAATAAAGGTAGCCAACGACACATTCATCACAAATAACGCAGATTTTGTAAAATCTCTAATTCCCCCTCAACACATAGGTGTTCTAGGTCTGCTCGAATATAATTTCCTAACCAGCGGCAGACCGGTGATTTTTAAAACAGGATCGGTGCTTGTCGAAGAGGGGGCCCACATAGAAGTAATAAACTTGCTTAGAGGCGCGCATGGTTTTTTACTCTCGCTCTGGATGAATCGTGACTCTAGTGCAAATTGTGATACAGGATTTGCTATTGGTTTGGATAGCGACGCCATGCATAGCAACACCTTAAAATTTCACTATTCTCTCGCGAATGGAGAAAAAAGTGTCACAGCCTTAGGCCAGAATGATCTTGAGCGTGTGTGTGATATTTCAGATAAGCACTTTAGGGGTTTGAAAGAACAAGACAATCCATCTAGAACAGTTCTGCAAAAAACGACAGGCAGAATTAACATCTCCACCTACCATCTGCAGATGGCACGCTCCGCAAGCGACCTTGCAATAAAGATCGCCACTTACTGCTCATTTTTTGAATCGCTATTTAGTACCAACACAACAGAATTATCTCATCAGCTTTCAGAGCGCATCGCTTTTTCGCTAACAGACGACCCGCATGAAAGGTTAGAAATATTCATAAAAACCAAAAAAGCTTACGGCGTTCGATCCAAAACCGTGCATGGAGACATAATCCAGCCAAGAGAGATACTTGGACTTATAGAAACAGCAGGGCATTGCGATGTTATTGCACGAAAGATATATACAAAAGTAATAACCTGCCCTGAAACATGCAAACTATTTGAAAGCACAAATGAAAAAATTGACGACCACATGAGGAATTTAATATTCGGAATCACAAGGGCATTCTAAAAAACCTTGGAACCACCTTTTTGGCTGGGCTACGTTTATTTGGCCCCGATCGTGCCGAACCGGAAAAATGGTTAAGCAAAAAGGGGGCAGATTTATTGTCAAGAAAATAAATCCGCCCCCTTTTTGGTCGACTCGCTTGACCTATACTTCCCCATCTCACCTAAAATGGCGTACATCAGCAGTTCGGGAAATGAATACCATAAGCCCTCATAATCAGTTGACGAAGAAACAATTAAAATGCTGAATAGCCGTATAGCTATAAATTCCCACCTAAGTATTTATGGAACCTCACGAGAAGCGATAAAAAACGCTAGACGTGGTTATTACTAAACTAAGCTAGGTTAGGCCTACTATTCAATTTATAAAAACCTTGAGAAAGTAAATATGGACTTGAACACCATAGCCAACGGACTTGCGAGCCTCGTTGATGGTATTTATTCGAAAGAAGTCGCAATCGCGCTTATCGCAGCCTACATCGGTGCAAGAGCAACAAGAAAAGCCACCATAAAAGCTCATGAATATGCCGCAGAAAAATCTGCACAGGATGAAGTTAGACTCACAAAAAATACATTATTACTACTAAGTGTCGAACTAACCACCGCCTGGGAGCTCTATAAGGAAGAGTACGGAAATGAACTCTTAGAACTAGAAACTTCCGAGCCCTACATTTGCTACTTCTCTATCGGCGCAAATACATTCCCAATATTTGACTCTGCGCCTTCCCACCTTGCAAACATCAATCCCGACCTATCATCCAAAATAGTACGTATCTACATGCGCATGAAAGGCTTGATAAGCATGATAGAGATTAACAACTCCGACTTTGACGCTGCAATCAAGGCAGGAAATGAAGCAGTAGAGCGAATGATGAAAAAAGCTAATGAGGAAGAAAAAACACTAAGCGAAGAAGCGATCGAACGTCTAGACATCTACCGAGAAAATTACATCACGCTAGAAGCCAAAAAAATAGACATGGGCTCAACCGCTGATGGCATAAAGTCTTTGACTCACGAACTTCAAGATCTGATAGACGCAACAAATAAAGAGATCGAGAAATACTAAGTAATGTTACTGGTGCAGCCTACAATGTTACCGCCTTTAGTTTTATTGCTTGTAGCATTGCCGCACTCGATAGTGAATTGAATGCTGAGGCATCTGACGGCCTTGGCGTCGGTCCTGGTATTTGACTTATCCCGCGTCACGCTTGATGCCATGGGGAGACGACCACCGGCAGCGCCCATCAATTCTCCTCAAAGGAGCGCAGAATTAGAAAGCTTTCTTCCGCTTAGCACTCAAACGTAAGGAAAAATGGGGTGATCGATTTTCTTGAAAAATTAGCTGCTCACCTGCGTAGCTTCTAAGTTGTCAACATAAGCCTCTCGCGGATCAACTGCGGGAAGGATTGCTTACTCAGCAATTTCCTGCTGCATAAGTCATTGCCGTCGAAACGTGCTGCATTGAACTCTGTGGAAGGTTGCAGCGAGGAAGTCTGCAAGCTACCCTCCCACCCGTCGCTGCCAAATCAGCGACCGGGTGTGGAAACCCGTGTAATTCAAGGCGCAACAGCGCCCCCATCACGTCTGCCGGCGCTTTTTTATGCCTGCGGCGTGCGTTATGGCGGCTGTGCGTGGGACGTCTTCGGGCGTGCCGGTTTCCTTGATTCCCGGTTTTCCACCCTGCGCACAGCTGTCACCCATTCGTGTGGAAACGAACGTGGCAGCTCCTCATATCAAGGAGTTGGATAATGAGCAGTATCAGTACGTTTGAAATTTGGCTTTTTCCTCTACGCAATTCCCAATCGCGTCCCCCCCTCCCCCATTGCCTCTCCATCCTCGGAGGTGGCCAATGACTGAACAACCTGAACTCAAAACCATCGGCCTGACACCTGCCATCTATTGCGCGGATCAAGCGCTGTTTCATGTCACTCGGGGGGTTCCTCTCGGCGATGCGTTGTCCATGGCTTCGGATTTTCTGTTCCTGGCTAAAACACTTACTGAAGATGCTGCTTATACCAAGGACACTGACCGGCATGCTTGGGCGGCGCATTATCTGACTTCGATGAGTAAGGCGTTGGTGGATGATGCGGTGAAGGTGCTGACTCGGGATCGGGAGATTGGGTCGATGGCTGCGCGAGCGGCGGCTAAGGCTGAAGCTTAGTGGTTTAGGCCCTTGGGGTGTGGGTGGCTTGTGAGGGTGGCATCTTAATCAGCATTTATGTTGGCTGGGCTGGCGCCTTCGCGGGCAAGCCCGCTCCCACATGGATTGCGGTGTGCTGACGGCATTGTTTGGCCCGAGTTGTGGTTGGGCTGGCGCTTTTGCTAGCAGGCTCGCGCCTATAGGGGTTTAGATTCTGGCGCCACTGTGAGCATGCAAAAAATGGGGATCGAGTAGTTTACGGATTTATTTCCGACCAACCATCGTGACCGCAGTTTGAAGTCAGGTATCAGAGCTGGACTCAATTTCGCCTTGAGTTTTCACACCGAACAACTGGGCGGCTATCCGCCGACCGCGCTCCAACCCTTCCTCCGTTAACCAAATTGATTTGTTCTTGTTCACCGGATCACTGATGAAACCCTGTTCATGCAATCGGTTCATGATCTCAAAGTCGAACCCTTTCCAGGCGTTGCCGCTGTCGGAACTGAAGGCTGCCAACAGGGCGAGCACGGCGTCTTCAATGAGTTTGTCGTCGTATTCCATGATCATTGCTCCACTCGTATTTAATCGCTATCGCCGGGTCTGTGATGGGCGCTCCATTCCCGGTCTGACTTCCATAAAAACACAAGGATAGTGCGCATTCGTGAGCAGGCCGCAGGGAATACGTCAACGCATCTGCACCTGAGAAATACCCACGGTTCTGATGCTTACTCTCTCCTGTAATGCTTGCTATACATCAGCCATCGACAAGCCCTGCGGGCATTAGGCCTATGTGAACGCGCCTTGCCACGCTCATCTAGACTTAATGGATAGTCGTAGGCAGAACCGAGCACGTCGCTTTGGTGCGGTTCGATCAATAGCAGCGTGGCAAGCTGCCGTAATGCCCAGTAGAGGCGCGGCGAAGACCGTGCCGGGTACGACAAGATGCCCATTCAGGGTGCCCTGGCCAACGGCCGATGCCACGATACCGTGACGTGGTGTGAATGCCGCAGCCGACACTTTCGGACGACCGACAACCATCTGGTGTGTCCGTGACCGTGAGGATTGCTGAATGCCTGATGAGAGTTTGCACCTGTCTGTGGTCAACAGCCTTTTGGAGCGCCATGCGGGCACTCCGGGTGCGCTGTTGCCGATTCTTCATGATATTCAGGAGCGCATTGGGTACATCCCCGATGCCGCCGTCCCCGAGATTGCCCATGCGCTGAACCAGAGTCAGGCTGAGGTGCGCGGGGTGATCAGTTTTTACCATGACTTCCGTACCTCGCCACCGGCCCGCCATATTCTGCGCTTGTGCCGCGCCGAGTCGTGCAAGAGCCGCGGGGCTGAGCAGTTGGCGGCGCAGTTGCGCGATCGTCTGCAACTCGATGACCACGGCAGCAGTGCCGATGGCAGCATCAGTTTGCGGCCGGTGTATTGCCTCGGCGCTTGCGCCTGTTCGCCGGCGTTGGAGCTGGATGGTCGGGTGCATGCGCGGCTCAGTGCCGAGCGTTTGGATGCCTTGCTTGATGCTTGCCGGGAGGACGCGTGATGCCGACTCTTTATTTGCCGACTGATTCGCTGGCCCGTGCCGTGGGTGCCGATGAGGTGTCTACGGCGCTGATCACTCAGGCCAAGGAACGCAATTTGCCGCTGGAGCTGCAGCGCACCAGTTCCCGTGGTTTGTATTGGCTGGAACCGCTGCTGGAAGTGGACAGCCCGCAAGGTCGGATCGGCTTTGGCCCGCTGACGGCTGCTGATGTGCCGTCGGTGCTCGATGCGCTGCAAGTCCCATCTTCCAACCATCCACTGGCCTTGGGGCTGGTGGAAGAGTTGCCGTATCTCAAGTCTCAACAACGCCTGCTGTTCGCCCGCGCCGGTATTACCCGGCCGTTGTCGCTGGACGATTACCGGGCCAACGGCGGTTTCGAAGGTTTGACAAGGGCCGTCAGCCTTGGCGGTGAGCAGACTGCGACCGCTGTTTTCGATTCGGGCCTGCGTGGCCGTGGCGGCGCGGCCTTCCCCGCCGGGATCAAATGGCGCACGGTGCGCGCCACCCAGGCTGCGCAAAAGTACATCGTGTGCAACGCCGACGAAGGCGACTCCGGCACCTTTGCCGACCGCATGTTGATGGAAGGCGACCCGTTCCTGCTGATCGAAGGCATGGCCATTGCTGGCCTGTGCGTCGGGGCCACCTATGGCTACATCTATGTGCGTTCGGAATACCCGGATGCGGTGGCCGTCCTGCGCAACGCACTGGAGATTGCCAGGTCGAACGGTTATCTGGGCGCCAATGTCGGCGGCAGCGGGCAGGCCTTCGATATGGAAGTGCGCGTCGGTGCCGGTGCGTACATCTGCGGTGAAGAAACTGCGTTGCTGGATTCGCTGGAAGGCAAGCGCGGACTGGTTCGCGCCAAGCCGCCGATACCGGCGCTGAAGGGTTTGTTCGGTCTGCCGACGCTGGTGCACAACGTGCTGACGCTGGCCTCGGTGCCGCTGATTTTGGCCAAGGGCGCGCAGTTCTATCGCGATTACGGCATGGGCCGTTCGCTGGGCACCATGCCTTTCCAACTGGCGGGCAATATTCGTCACGGTGGTTTGGTGGAGCGGGCGTTTGGCCTGACCCTACGCGAGCTGGTGGAAGGCTACGGCGGCGGCACCGCCAGTGGTCGCCCGCTGAAAGCTGCACAAGTGGGTGGCCCACTAGGCGCCTGGGTGCCGCCGTCGCAATTCGACACGCCGCTGGATTACGAAGCCTTCGCCGCCATCGGTGCGATGCTCGGTCACGGTGGTGTGGTGGTGGCGGACGACAGCCTCGACATGACGCACATGGCGCGCTTCGCCATGGAGTTCTGTGCCGAGGAGTCCTGTGGCAAATGCACCCCTTGCCGTATCGGCTCGACTCGCGGCGTCGAGGTGATCGACCGTCTGCTGGCAGCAACCGATGCCGCCGCACGGGACGAGCAGGTGATCCTGCTCAAGGACCTCTGCGACACCCTGACCTATGGCTCGCTCTGCGCTCTGGGCGGCATGACGGCCTTCCCTGTGACCAGCGCACTCAAGCACTTCCCCGCTGACTTCGGTCTGCAAGCCTCGGAGGCCGAGCAATGATCACTGTATTCGATCCTAAAACCGACATGGATCTGGGCACGCCCGCTCGAGAAAGCCAGGTGCAGATCACCCTGAACATCGATGGCCGCAGCATCACCGTGCCCGAAGGCACCTCCGTGATGCGCGCTGCGGCGCTGATGGGCACCACCATTCCTAAACTCTGCGCCACCGACAGCATTGAAGCCTTCGGCTCCTGCCGCATGTGCCTGGTGGAGATCGACGGCATGCGCGGCTATCCCGCGTCCTGCACCACGCCGGTCACTGAAGGCATGACCGTGCACACCCAGACGCCCAAGCTCGCGACCCTGCGCCGCAACGTCATGGAGCTGTACATCTCCGATCACCCGCTGGACTGCCTGACCTGCTCGGCCAACGGCAACTGCGAGCTGCAAACCGTGGCCGGTCAGGTCGGCCTGCGGGAAGTGCGTTACGGCTATGAAGGCGAGAACCATCTGGAGGACGTGAAAGACACCTCCAACCCGTATTTCGATTACGACCCGAGCAAGTGCATCGTCTGCAACCGCTGCGTGCGCGCCTGTGAAGAAACCCAGGGCACCTTTGCCCTGACCGTCACCGGGCGCGGTTTCGAATCGCGGATTTCGGCGGCCGGTGGTGAGGATTTCCTGGATTCCGAATGCGTGTCCTGCGGCGCCTGTGTGCAGGCCTGCCCGACTGCGACGCTGATGGAAAAAAGCGTGGTTGAACTCGGTCAGCCTGAGCGCGCCGTAATCACCACCTGCGCCTATTGCGGCGTGGGTTGTTCGTTCCGCGCCGAGATGAAGGGCGACCAACTGGTGCGCATGGTGCCGGACAAGAACGGTCAGGCTAACCATGGTCACTCCTGCGTCAAAGGGCGTTTTGCCTGGGGCTACGCCACTCACCCGGATCGCATCACCAAGCCGATGATCCGCAAGCACATCAACGACCCGTGGCAGGAAGTCAGCTGGGATGAGGCGGTGACTTACGCGGCCAGCGAAATGCGCCGCTTGCAGCAGAAATATGGTCGCGATTCCATCGGTGGCATCACCTCCAGCCGCTGCACCAACGAAGAAACCTATCTGGTGCAAAAACTGGTGCGCGCCGCGTTCGGCAACAACAACGTCGACACCTGTGCGCGGGTTTGCCACTCACCTACCGGTTATGGCCTGAAACAAACCTTGGGCGAGTCCGCTGGCACCCAGAGCTTCGATTCGGTGATGCAGGCCGATGTGGTGCTGGTGATGGGCGCCAACCCGAGCGACGCCCACCCGGTGTTCGCTTCCCAGCTCAAACGCCGGCTGCGTGAAGGTGCGCGGCTGATCGTCATCGACCCACGGCGCATCGATCTGGTGGACGGCGTGCATGCCCGCGCCGAACTGCACCTGGCCCTGCGTCCGGGTACCAACGTCGCCATGCTTAATGCGCTGGCTCATACGATCATCACCGAAGGCCTGCAAGACCAGGCCTTTATCGACGCCCGATGCGAGGGCAGCGATTTCGCCCGCTGGAGCGAGTTTGTCAGCCGTGCGGAAAACGCACCGGAAGTGATTGGCCCGATTTGCGGTGTGCCTGCTGAAGACATCCGCGCCGCGGCCCGCCTCTACGCTACCGGCGGCAACGCGGCGATTTACTACGGTTTGGGCGTTACCGAACACAGCCAGGGCAGTACGTCGGTGATGGGCATCGCCAACCTCGCCATGGCCACCGGCAACATCGGCCGCGAAGGCGTGGGCGTGAACCCGTTGCGTGGGCAGAACAACGTGCAGGGCTCGTGCGACATGGGCTCCTTCCCTCACGAGTTGCCTGGTTACCGGCACATCTCCAACGTGGCGGTGCGGACCGAGTTCGAACAGGCGTGGAACGTCACCCTGCAACCCGATCCGGGCCTGCGCATTCCCAACATGTTCGAGTCGGCACTGGCCGGCAGTTTCAAGGGTCTGTACTGCCAGGGCGAAGACATCGCCCAGAGCGACCCGAATACCCAACACGTGACTGCGGCCCTATCGGCCATGGAATGCGTGGTGGTGCAGGACATTTTCCTCAACGAAACCGCCAAGTTCGCCCATGTGTTCCTGCCGGGCAGCTCGTTCCTGGAAAAAGACGGCACCTTTACCAACGCCGAACGCCGTATCTCGCGGGTACGCAAGGTGATGGAACCGCTGGGCGGCAAGGCCGACTGGGAAGGCACCGTGGCCCTGGCCAATGCCTTGGGCTACCGGATGGACTACAAGCATCCGTCGGAAATCATGGACGAAATCGCCCGCCTGACGCCGACCTTCACCAACGTCAGCTACGCCGAACTTGAGCGCCACGGCAGCCTGCAATGGCCGTGCAACGCCGAGGCGCCGGACGGTACGCCGACCATGCACATCGAGGAGTTCGTGCGCGGCAAGGGGCGGTTCATGCTCACCGGCTATGTGCCCACCGAGGAGAAGGTCAACGCTCGTTATCCGCTGCTGCTGACCACTGGGCGCATCCTCAGCCAGTACAACGTCGGCGCGCAAACCCGGCGTACCGAGAACGTCGCCTGGCATGACGAAGACCGCCTGGAAATCCACCCGACCGACGCCGAGAGCCGTGGCATCAACGAAGGCGACTGGGTCGGCATCGGCAGCCGCGCCGGGCAGACTGTGCTGCGCGCGCGGGTGACCGAACGGGTGGCGCCGGGCGTGGTGTACACCACCTTCCACTTCCCGGAATCGGGGGCCAACGTGATCACCACCGACAACTCCGACTGGGCGACCAACTGTCCGGAGTACAAGGTCACGGCCGTGGAGGTCAGCCGTGTGTACCACCCTTCCGAGTGGCAAAAACGCTATCAGGCGTTCAGTGACGAACAGGATCGATTGCTTAAGGAGCGCCGTCAGGCACGGGGCGATAAAGCGGAGGTACGCCGATGAGCACTGCCAACCTGATCAAGATGGCCAACCAGATCGCCCAGTACTTTGCCAATGAGCCCGACCAACAACAGGCCGTGCTCAGTGTGAGGAATCACATGCAGTTGTACTGGACGCCGGGGATGCGCAAGGAGTTGTTGGCTTGGCAAACGGCAAATAAGGGGGCGGATTTGCATCCGTTGGTGCAGACCGCTGTGAGTGAGGCGGGCTGGGAGGCTTGATCGCCGAGAATCTTCAAAACCACAAACAACCTGTGGGAGCTAGCCTGCTAGCGATGACGGCGGCACATTCGGCATCTGCTTTGAATGTGAAGGCCCTATCGCTAGCAGGCTAGCTCCCACAGTAGTCATGGGTTGGTCACGGAATTTGCGATCAACCGAAAAACAGTGTGGGAGCTAGCCCTGCTAGCGATGACGGCAGCACATTCAACATATTCTTTGATTGTGAAGGCCCTATCGCTAGCAGGCTAGCTCCCACAGGGGTTGTGTCGTGGTTGAGGGGGTTACTTATCGCCCCCGGTCACCCGCACTGCCGTCTCGATCGCCCGCACGCTGATCGCCGCGAAGATCGCCGTCAACAGCACGCCGTTGAAGCCGAGCACTATCGCCAGTATCCGCGACAGCGGCAGTTTCGGTACGAGTTCGCCGTAGCCGATGGTCAGGCCGGTGACGAAGCCGAAGTAGACCCCATCGAGAGGGTCCCAACCTTCCACGTAGCTGATGATCAGGCCAAACGTGACGATGACGATCAGCATGGTGGAAAAGATCGGCCAGGTAATTCGAAGGTAATAACCGACGGCCTTGTAGAACTCTCGACGGATATGCGACGTGTGCTTCATCTGATGGGCTCCCCGGGATTTGCCTGGATTTGCCTGGGTGCCAGGCGAATTGGCGTTCCATCAGCTTGGCACAGAGTTGTCAGTTCGCTTCGCTCTCTCGAATCAGTTTCTTGTTGATCTTGCCGACGCTGGTCTTGGGAATTTCCGAGACGAACTTGAACTGCTTGGGAATTGCCCATTTGTTGATGCGCCCGCCATCAACGAAAGCTTGCAGATGGGTTTCCAGCACTTTGCGGTCCAGGTATTGGCCCGGTTCACTGACCACCAAGGCCATGGGACGCTCGCCCCACTGCTCATCGGCAATACCCACCACCGCCACCGACATCACTGCCGGGTGTTCGCTGATCAGGCTTTCCAGTTCCAGGGAGCTGATCCACTCGCCGCCGGTCTTGATCACGTCCTTGATGCGGTCCTTGATTTCCACGCCGCCCATGGCGTCGATGGAGGCCATGTCGCCGGTGTGCAGCCAGCCGTCGGCCCAGAGTTCAGCGCCCTTTTCCGGCTCCTTCAGATAGCCTTGGGTCAGCCATGGCGCACGGACCACGATCTCGCCCAGGGACTCACCATCGTGAGCGACGTCGTCGCCGTTGGCGTCGATGATTTTCAGGTCGACCATCGGCACCGGCGTGCCGGTCTTGATGCGAATGGGCAACTGGGCTTCGCGGTCCAGTGCGAGGTCTTCATCGCGTAGATAGCTCACGCACAGCAATGGGCAGGTTTCCGACATGCCGTAACCGGCGTGCACCACCATGCCGTGGGCGCTGGCGTCACTGGCAACGCCAAGAGTCAGCGCGCTGCCGCCCAGGAGCATTTTCCAGCCGTCGAAACGGGTCGTTTTCCCTTCCTCGCAGTTGAGGATCATCTGCAGGATGGTCGGCACGCAGTGGGAGAACGTGACCTTCTCTTCGCGGTACAGGCGCACCAGGCTGTTGGGTTCGTAGCGGCCGGGATAGACCTGCTTGATGCCCATCATGGTCGCGACATAGGGCACGCCCCAGGCATGCACGTGGAACATCGGCGTGATCGGCATGTACACGTCATCGGAGCGCAGCAACGGCTGGCCCTGGTAGCCGCCGAGGGTGCCGACGGCATTGAGCGTGTGCAGGACCAGTTGGCGGTGGCTGAAGTACACGCCTTTCGGGTCGCCGGTGGTGCCTGTGGTGTAGAACAGCGTGGCGACCGAGTTCTCGTCGAAATCGGGGAAGTCGTACTGGTCCGATGCCTCGGACAGCAGGTTTTCGTACTCGCCCAACACCGGCAAGGATGTTGCGGCTGGCGTGTCGTCGGTCAGCTGGACGTAGCCCTTGACCGTCGTCAGCCGCCCTTGGATCTGCTCGATCAGCGGCAGGAAGTCGTCATGCACCAGCACCACGTCATCCTCGGCGTGGTTCATGGTGAACAGCACCTGCTCCGGCGACAGACGAATGTTCACGGTGTGCAGCACCGCACCGATCATCGGCACGGCGAAGAAGCATTCCAGGTAGCGGTGGCTGTCCCAGTCGAGCATGGCCACGGTGTCGCCGGCCTTGACCCCGGCCGCGGTCAGCGCGTTGGCCAGGCGGCGGATGCGCTGGTTGAGGGTCTGGTAGCTGTAGCGCAACTTGTCGGCGTAGACGATTTCCCGACCCGGCTCGTAGCGCACGCCGGACAGCAGCAGTTGCTTGATCAGCAATGGGTAGGCATAGGCGCCTTCGGCGGGCGGAATTATTTTTGTCGCCATCATGATTGGGTTTCCTTGTCCTTTAGAACTGATCGGCTTGCAGCGCGTACAGGCAATCGCTGCCCGCCTTGGCCGATGCGCTCAGCGAGTGGATACGCGGCAGCAGTCGGGCGAAGTAAAAACGCGCCGTGGCCAGTTTGCTGATGTAGAAATCGTCCGAGGCCTGTGCGCTCACGGCGGCCTTGGCCATGCGTGCCCACATGTAGGCGTAGGCGACGTAGCCGAACACGTGCAGGTATTCGACCGAGGCCGCGCCGATTTCATTCGGGTTGGTTTGTGCGCGGTCCAGCAGCCATGCAGTCAGTTCGTCGAGGACGTCCACGGCAGCGTTCAATGGTTGGGTGAACTCGCCAAGATCGGCGCAGGCTGCGCTGAATTCGCGGATTTCCGAAGCGAAGGAACGGTAAAGCGCCCCGCCGCTGCCGACGATCTTGCGCCCGGCCAGATCGAGGGACTGGATGCCGTTGGTGCCTTCGTAGATCTGGGTGATGCGCACGTCACGCACCAGTTGCTCCTGGCCCCATTCGCGAATGTAGCCGTGGCCGCCGAACACCATTTGCCCGTGCAGGGTGGTTTCCAGGCCCATGTCGGTAAGGAAGGCCTTGGCCACCGGGGTCAGCAGTGCCACCAGATCCTGGGCATGGCTGCGGGTCGCGGCATCTTCGCTGTACTTGGCGGTGTCCAGTTGCAGCGCGACGTAGCTGGAGAACGCACGGCCGCCTTCGTTGAGGGCTTTCATAGTCAGCAGCATGCGGCGCACGTCGGGGTGGACGATGATCGGGTCGGCGGCCTTGTCCTTGTTCTGTGCACCGGTAGGCGCACGGCTCTGGATGCGGTCCTGGGCATACGCCAGGGCGTTCTGGTAAGAACGTTCGCCCTGGGCCAGGCCCTGGATACCAACGCCCAGACGCTCGTAGTTCATCATGGTGAACATCGCCGCCAGGCCTTTGTTCGGCGCATCGACGATCCAGCCGGTAGCGCCGTCGAAGTTCATTACGCAGGTGGCCGAAGCCTTGATGCCCATCTTGTGTTCGATGGAACCGCAGGACAGCGAATTGCGCTCACCCAGGGAACCGTCGGCATTGACCAGCACCTTCGGTACCAGGAACAGCGAAATGCCCTTCGGCCCCGCCGGTGCATCCGGCAGACGCGCCAGCACCAGGTGGATGATGTTCTCGCTCAGGTCCTGGTCGCCGCCGGTGATGAAGATCTTGCTGCCGCTGACCTTGTAGCTGCCGTCAGCCTGGGGTTCAGCGCGGGTTCGAATCATGCCCAGGTCGGTGCCGGCGTGGGCTTCGGTCAGGCACATGGAACCGGTCCAGGTGCCGGCGTACATGTTTGGCAGATAGGCGGCTTTCAGCTCTTCGCTGGCGTGGGCGTTGATCGACAGGCAGGCGCCCGCCGTCAGCATCGGGTACAGGCCGAACGACAGGCTGGCCGCGTTGACCATCTCTTCGACCTGGGCCGAAATCGCCTTGGGCATGCCCATGCCACCGAACCGTGGATCACCACCGACACCGACCCAACCGCCGTCGGCGAAGGCCTGATAGGCCTCGGCAAAACCTTGCGGCGCGCTGACCGAACCGTCGCTCCAGGTACAACCCTCTTCGTCGCTTGGACGGTTCAACGGTGCGATCACTTCACCTGTGATCTTGCCGGCTTCTTCAAGAATCGCGGCGGCGGTTTCTTCATCAATCACGTCCGCCAGGCCAGGCAATTGGGCCCACAGCCGGGACACCTGGAAAACCTCGTTGAGTACGAAGCGCATGTCGCGCAGGGGAGCTTTGTATTCAGACATCGTTGGCTTACTCGGAAGTGGTCACGGCATGGGTCATGCCAGGACGTTCAGTGGTTTGGGTAGACGTAACGGCGGCAGATTCAACCGCCCGTTCACGCAGCAGGAAGTACGACAGAGCCGGGATCAGGATCAGCGCGCCCAGCATGTTCCACAGGAACATGAAGGTCAGGAGGATGCCCATGTCGGCCTGGAATTTGATCGGCGACCAGACCCAGCACACCACGCCTGCCGCCAGGGTGATGCCCACCAGCCCGACCACTCGGCCCGTGAAGGACACCGCATTGCGGTAGGCCTGGGACAGTGGCAGCCCCTGGCGCTGGAAGTGCAATTGGACGCTGAGCAGGTACAAGGCGTAGTCGACGCCGATGCCCACCCCGAGGGCGATCACCGGCAGGGTCGCGACTTTCACGCCGATGCCCATGGCAACCATCAGCGCTTCACAGAGGATCGAAGTCAGCACCAGCGGCAACAGCGCCACCAGCGTGGCGCGCCAGCTGCGGAAGGTGATCAGGCAGAACAGCGTCACCGCCGCGTAGACGTACAGCAGCATGGTGCGATTGGCTTCACGCACGACGATGTTGGTCGCCGCTTCGATGCCAGCCGTACCGGCCGCCAGCAGGAACTGACGATCCTCGGTGCTGTTTTCCTTGGCGAACTTGTCGGCAATCGCTACCACGGCATCGAGGGTTTCGGCCTTGTGGTCCTTGAGGAAGGTGATCACCGGCATCAGCGAGCAGTTGTTGTTAAACAGCTCCGGCGAGTTGACCGAGGCTTGCTGCGCGGCGTAGTTGAGCACGTCCTGGTTGCGCTGGATGCTGTTGAGCTTGGGGTTGCCTTCGTAGGTGCCGGCGGTGATCTGGCGAACCGCGTTGACCAGCGACGCCGTCGCCTGCACGCCCGGGTACTGTTGCAGCTCCCAGGCCAGACGGTCGGCGAGTACCAACGTTTTGTAGTTGAGGCAGCCTTCCGGCGCGGTCTTGATCATCACCGCGAACAGGTCGCTGGACAGCGCGTAGTGCTGGGTGATGTAGGCGTTGTCGCGGTTGTAGCGCGAGTCGGCACGCAGCTCCGGAGCACCGCTTTCGAGGTCGCCGATCTTGAGGTTGAGGCTGACGACGTAACCACCGATGCCCATCAGCACCGCGACCAACACGGCGCCTGTGGCCCACTTGGCGGTGGTGAAGCGGTCGAGCAGGTCCCACAAGCGACCAAAGCCTTTGTGTTTTTCGGCGCGGGTGTCGATTTTCAGGGCACGCTCGGCGGCCTTGGCACCGACGCCGACATAGGACAGCGCCACCGGCATCAGCAACAGCGAGGTGAAGATCAGCACCGCGACGCCGATGCTGGCGGTGATCGCCAGATCCTGGATCACCGGAATGTCGATCAGCATCAGCACGGCGAAGCCCACGGCGTCAGCCAGCAAGGCGGTGACACCGGCAATGAACAGACGGCGGAAGGTGTAGCGCGCAGCGATCAGTTTGTGGGTGCCGCGGGCGATGTCCTGCATGATGCCGTTCATCTTCTGCGCGGCGTGGGAGACGCCGATGGCGAAGATCAAAAACGGCACCAGTACCGAGTACGGATCGATGGCGTAACCCAGCCAGGCGACGATGCCCAGTTGCCAGACCACCGCGATCAGCGAGCAGCCGACCACCAGCAAGGTGCTGCGCACGCAACGGGTGTAGGCGTAGATGATGACCAGTGATGTGACGACGGCGAGGCCGAAGAACATCATCACCTGGATCAGGCCGTCGATCAGGTCGCCCATCAGTTTGGCGAAGCCGATTACCCGGACCTTGTACTGGCCTGTGCCTTCAACGCCGGATTTACGCGCAGAGCTGTCGCCGGCGTATTCAATCTTGTCGCGCAACTGCTCTTCGAGCATCTGCGAAAAAGCGTGGTAGTCGATGCGTTGGCCACCGGCAGCGGCCTTGTCCAGCAACGGCACGATCAACATGCTCGATTTGAAATCGCTGGCCACCAGGCTGCCAACGATACCGGCACGGGAAATGTTCTGGCGCAGCTGTTCAATTTGCTCGGGCTTGCCCTCGTAGGTGTCAGGCATCACCGGGCCACCCTGGAAGCCTTCCTCGGTGACTTCGGTCCAGCGCACAGCCGGGCTCCACAGGGACTTCATCCACGCACGGTCGACACCTTCGGTGAGGAACAGCTGGTCATTGACCTTCTTCAGCACGTCCAGGTAATCGGGGTCGAAAATATCGCCCTGGGTGTTCTCGACCACCACCCGTACCGAGTTGCCCAGGCCGCGCAGGGACGCACGGTTTTCCAGGAAATTCTGGATGTACGGCTGGCTCTGCGGAATCATTTTTTCAAAGCTTGGGCGCAACTCCAGGCGAGTCACGGCCATGAAGCCCAGCACCACGGTGGCCAGCGCCATCAGCAGCATGAACAGCGGGCGATAGTTGAACACCAGCCGTTCCAGCAGGTTGCCGGAGCGGCGGTCAAAATCACGCAGGTCGCGGATCACCGGCATGGCGTCTTGTTTGATATTGCCCATGTCTGGGTTCTCGCTCTTAGTTTTTAAGGACAGCGTCGAGGGCTGGCTCGACGGACAGCGTGCGGGCGCCACGGCTGCCCGCTACTACCAGCGCGCCATCGGCGGACTGGGTAGCGCCGGCGACCGGCGTCGGGGCCGGTTGCTGCACCAGGTGCAACTGCTCGCCCGTCCCTTGGCTGACCAGCATCTGTCCGCCTTGGGTGAACAGGCGGTAGTTGCCCTTCGCATCGATCAGGCCGGCGGTGAGGCTGACGTGCAGGCCGGTGTTCAGCGCGGTCCAGTTCTGGCCACCATCGGTGCTGCGCAGAGCGTTGCCGCGCAGGCCGTAAACCAGCACTTCGCCAGGCTTGCCGAGCACGCCGAAAAAGCTGCCCTGATACGGCGTCGGCACGGCGGCGAAACGCTGGCTGTTGTCATCCCATTTGAGCAACAGGCCCTGCTCGCCGGCGATGTACAGCGCATCACCGGTAGAGGCGATGGCGTTGAGGTGAAAGGCCTGGGGGTTTTCGGTGCGGTCCTGGAATGGCGTCCAGCTCTGACCACCGTCTTCGGTGCGCAGGATCAGGTTGAATACGCCGACCACGTAGCCGGTTTTTTCATCGGCAAACCAGACGTCGAGCAAGGGTTTGTCCGCGCCCTGCTCCGCCAGGCGCTGGCCTTCGGCGACCAGCAACGGCCATTGCTCGTTGCCCGGCTCGGCACTGGCCAAGGCCTCGTAATGCTTGACCAGCAAGGCGCCGATCTGGCGACCGTCGAGCTGCTTGCTCCAGGTCACGCCGGCGTCGCTGCTGTGCAGCACCACGCCGTCATTGCCCACCGCCCAGCCTTGGGTGGTGGTGGGGAAATTCACGGCGGTGAGGTCGGCACTGACCGGCACGGCGGCCTGTTGCCAATGCTTGCCGGCGTCGTCGGAATACAGGATGTGGCCACGTTGGCCGACGGTGATCACACGCTCGCCGGCGCGGGTCATGCCGGACAACGGGCTGTTGATGGCCAAGGCGCTGACCCTGGCAGGCTGGTCCAGCACGTCGACGTAATCGGCCGCGTAGGTGATGCCTTGCGACAGGCCAAGCGAAACGCCGAGCGCCAGCCGCAAAAGAAATTTATTCGAACACATACCGCGTCCTCTCCGGAAAACCGCGTCACAACACAATGTGGGAGCGAGCCTGCTCGCGATGGACGTGAACGATGACGCGCGCATCCAGACAGCCAGCGTTATCGTTGGCCTCCATCGCGAGCAGGCTCGCTCCCACAACTTTCGGTTGGTTTAGCGAATGCCGGCGCCGGCCAGGGATTCCGACGACCATTGCGCCTTGGAGAGCGGATCGACGTACTTGATGCCGCCGTACGGGCCGACGACACCGTTGATGTTGTACGAGCCGCCCACCAGGTCATAGATCATGAATGGCGTGGAGTCCGGAACCTGCTTGTCGTAGCTCTGGCTCAAGAAGGCGAAGGAACCGCGATAGAGCTGACCACGGGCGTCATATTGGTCCGAAGCCAAAGCGGTCCAGCTGTCTTCGTCGAGGTAGAAGCGACGCTTCTGGTAGATGTGACGGGCGCCAGCCTTGAGGTTGCCTTCGACGACCCACACACGGTGTTTTTCCCAGCGAACGAAGTCCGGTGCCAAATGGTTCGGCGTGGTGATCGACTTAGGATCCTGCACGTAGGTCAGCTTGTAGGTGTTGTAAGGCACGATCATTTCCTGCTTGCCCACGACCTTCCAGTCGTAGCGATCCAGCGCACCGTTGAACACGAACACGTCGTCGTAGGTGCCCGCACCGGCAGTACCTGGGTTAGGCGTGTCGTAGGCCAGGCTTGGTGCCAGTTTCACTCGACGCTGACCTGGCAAGTACTGCCAGGCGCGGCGCGGCTGCTGCAAAGGGTTTGCGGCGTCCTTGAGCATGATTGCCTCACCGGCACGGCGCGCAGGACCGGTGTACGCCAGCTTCATCTGGTAGTACACGTCGGCGCTGCTGATCGGCTGCGAGAGGTTTTCATAGATCGGGTAGGAAATGTTCGCTTGCCCGGTGGTTGCCAGGCTCGCCACGCCAGCCGAGTCGACGTTCCAGGAATCGTACTTGGAGCTGATGCTCACGCCCTGGTAGCGCAGCAGGAAGTTCCACATCGCTTCGTTGCCCGACTGCGGAATCGGGAACGGAATGCCCGGCAGCACGTTGTCGATGGCCAGGCCACCTTCCAGGGACTTGGCGCCGCTAGCGTTCTTCACGCCGTTGTCCAGAATGGCTTGAGGCAGCGAAACGGTACGGTGAGTCGGGTACACGTCGACACGGAAAGTCGGGAAGCGCTTGGCCAGTTCTACCGTGGTCGCCGTGAGCATGCCCTTGTACTGATCGACGTTCTTGCCGTCGATCACCAACAGCGGTTTTTCACTGACAAACGGATCCGGGCGCATGCTGTCGCCGGCCTTGTAGCTGGCTGGCGGCGTGGTCAGGCCACCGTTGTAGGCCGGAATCGAACCATCGGCATTGCCGGCCTTTTCGGCGCCCACCAGGGTCAGGCTGCTGCCCAGTTTGGCAGCTTCCTGGGTTGAAACAGCGGCCTGTGCCTGGGCGGCAAGGACCATGGCCAGCGACGCGGCCAACACGGTTTGTACGAATTTCATATTGTTATTCTCCTGCTTGCATTGAGCAAATCAGTGGTGCATCAAAAAGTTGTTTTCATCGTCAGGTACAGGGCGCCACGGTCCTCAGTCGTTGCACCACCTCCGGAGAAGGACGAATAGCCGCCGGCGTAACAGGCGTAGTTTTCGTTGCCGCTAAAGGCGTTCGGGGTAGAGCCGTCACCGCCTTTCGGGCCGGTACTCACACCACTGTTGTTGCACTTGTCGGTCTGGCCGAAGGAGTCCACGTACTTCAGGTCGACGAAGTATTTGTTGTACACAACGGCACCCAGGCCGACTGCGTAGTTACCGGTGTCTTTGGCACCGCCACCGGAGACCGGCGACACACCATCGAGACCGACGTTGACGGACATCGGCGCGTTGAGGTCAACACCGGGGAACACCTGGTACCAGGTCGGTGTGAAGTTGACCGCCAGGCCCCAGTTATCCCGGGTCGGTGCGTCGATGCCACGGTAGGAATCCTTGCCTTTGTAGAGCGCCTCGTTCTTGCTATCGAGCTTGAGCAAGTTGCTGTAGTACAACTCGGTGAGGATGGTTGCCTGATCGAATACCGGTGTTTTCGGCAGGGTCATCAGGCCGTTGATTGTCCAGTGCAGGGTGTCACCAGTGGCGCTCATGCTGTCGCCGCGGTGTGGGGTGTCATAAACCACGCCGGTGGCAGCGGTACGTGGCGGCAACAGGCCCAGGCCTTGCCCCAGCCCCAAAGGACTGGTCGAGCTGACAATCGCCGGAATACTGGCCAGCGGCATGTTGTGACGGAAGTTCAGGTCCGAACCGACGCTCACCCCACCGACATCCTTGGACAGGCTCAAACCAAAGATCTGAATGTCGTCGCCGTAGGCCATTTGATAGCTTGCGGTGTTCAACGAGTTAAGCGTGTTGACGACCGTGCCCAAGGGTCCCGGTCTGCTTCCATTGGCATTGGCCGCCGAAATCCCGGTGGCCGTCAGGTAGGCCTGAGGCAGAATGTCTGACGTATTGCGGAAGTACACACCGAGGGTGCCGTCCAGCCAGGCTGGCGACCACTTGGCCATGACACCCCAGTCGCCGCTGCTGTGCGGCGTCAGGTCTTTGCCTCGAACAACGTTGGTCAAGCCATTACACGGCGCCAGGCCACACCCCAGAAAAGCAGGGCCAGAAGGACCATTAGTGTTGCCCAACAGGAACGACTGCGCGCCGAAACCGACCAGGTCCGACCCGCCGTAGTAGGTGCCCGCTTCGGGTAGGCGAGCGGCATCCCAGTCGAGAAAGTATTGAGCGCCCACCGTCAGCTCGGGGTTGATGGTGAACGACATCGACAGCTGATTACGCGGGACAAACAGCTCTTTAGCTTCCGTACCCGGTGAGGCTGCCAGTTTTGCCAGGTCGAGACCGGACTGGCCGTAGCTCATCGAGTGCACCGGGTTGAGAATGGTCTCGCCCCAGAACACGTTGTGCTGACCGGCCTTGACGCTGAGCATCGACTCTTCACCGATTTCGGTGCTGTAGAACACGAAGGCGTCGAGGATTTCACCAGACGGCCCGGTGTAGTAGCGCTGGGCATAGTTGCTCAGGTGCGGGCTGCCATTGCCGACGTTGTCACGGGTGACGCCGGCAAAGCCTGGACGTGTGTCGTTCCTGATCAGGCCCGAAACATCGCCGTTCCCGTTGACGAACGGGTTGGAATTGGAACCGGTGTTCTCATAGGCCTTGTCGTACCAGCTGGCGGCGCTGACGCGAAAGCCCATGGCGTTCTTGTAGACCACGTCCATCTCGGTCAACAGGTCGATACGGTTGGTGATGTTGGTACCGGCCTTACGGAAGTTGTAGTCACCGTCGTTGTTGTTCGGTGTACCCAACATGCGCTTGTCGGCGCCTTCGGTGCGCACGCCGTAGTTGTACTTGACGGTGTTGTCGAAGCGCGCGGTCCAGTCCGGGTTGCCCAAATCGAGCTCGGCCGCATGGGCCGTCGGCACCATTGCCGCGAGAATGGCCGAGGCCAGCAGGGTGTAGCGTGAAGCGGTGAACCCGTGACTCTTGATGTTGTGCATTGCGTTGTCTCCGCCTTTTTGTATTTATTTTTTAGCGCAGCCGCCCTCGCGCATTCCTCTCCGGGTCTGCGTTTAAGGTATGAGGGCAAATGCCGGCTGGCGTACTGCCAGTCCAGCTCCTTGTGCTAGCGATCCAGCTCCTGGATGAGTGTTTCAGCTTGTTGCCATTGGCCAAATCCTGCGGCCGGATTGAGGTGGCCGACATCGCCCAGATCGAGCAATTCGGCACCCCAGTTTTCTGCCATGCGAGTCACGGCCGAGAAACTGGCCAAGTGATCGTTGGTGCTGCCGGCCACGATGCTGCGAAACGGCAACGTGCCTTCGGGTAGAGGATCCCAACCATTGCTGCGCAAGGTTTCAGGGGATGGGTAGTTGGCGGGCCAGGTCGCTTCGAGATCCGGTGGTGCGGCCAGCAGCGCGCCCTTGATCGAACCGCTGTAATGAGCCGCCCAGTGCGCGACCATCAAGACGCCGGCGCTGTGGGCGACCAGGATCACCGGCCCGTCGATCTGTTCCAGCTGGTGCTGGATCGCCCGAACGCGGGCCATGCAGTCGAGCTTGTCGGTTTCCAGTGGCGGGACACTGCGTACCTTTTCGAGCTTCGCTTCAAGCAACGTTTGCCAATGTTCGGCAACGTGCTCGCGCAGGCCCGGTACGATCAAAACGGTGGCGGCAGTTTGCAGTTTGTCCACGGTAAACACCTTCGCTATCTCGATGACTCGACTGGCTCTTTCGCCAGATTCTTTTTTTGTTGTGTCGACATTAAAGAGCGGCCACCCATGACGCTTTACATTGGACGTCATGCACTTTTCTTTTGATGACAGATTGTCCGACACTTAATCGCCACTACCGCTGGTCGAAAAACCCCACGGGGTGGCGCAAGCTCACTGTAATCAACGGATGAGACTGGATTGCGCCCCTCGGCAGTGCTGATTTGGCACCTGCAGGTGTGTAATCCATCAACGACAAGACAACTGTTCAACGGCCGAAGCGCTGGATATAGTCGCTACGCTCATGCCATTCACCATCGGCCCAGGGAAGACCTACGCATGTCCAAGCTTGTTCGCGCAGCCGTGTTGACCAACTACCTGGAGGTCACCCAGTACCTGGGATTCAATCCGCGCGATGTATTGGAGGCTGTCGGTTTGAGCAGGGCTCAGTTGCTGGCGCCGGAACATCGCATTTCCATCGACGCCGCCGTGCGTCTGCTGGAAGATTCGGCTACCGCCAGCGGTTGCCAGACCTTCGGCCTGAGCATGGCCGAGTCGCGTCAGCTGTCGGACTTTGGTGTGGTCAGCCTGCTGCTCAGCCATCAGCGCACCTTGCGCGATGCCTTGCAGGTGGTGGTGCATTACCGGCACCTGATGAACGATTCCCTGGCGATCTTCATCGAAGAGGCCGGCAAGATGGTGATCATTCGTGAAGAAGTAGTCACCGAATCGCCGATGCCCAGCCGCCAGGCCACCGAATTGGCACTGGGCGTTATGTTCCGCCTGTGCGCCGCCCTGCTCGGCTCACACTGGCATCCCTACAGCGTCAACTTCATGCACCAGGCGCCAGACAACATGCAGCTGCATCGGCGCCTGTTTGGCTGCAAGCTGGAGTTTGGCAGCGAGTTCAACGGCATCGTCTGCTCCGACGCCAGCCTGGACATGACCAACCCCAATGCCGACCCGGCCATGGCCCGCTACGCCCAGAGCTATCTCGATTCGTTGCAGAGCAACGAAGGCGCCTCGATGCTGTTCGAGGTGCGCAAGGCCATCTACCTGCTGCTGCCCATGGGCCGCGCCACCATCGAGCAAGTCGCCCAGAGCCAGGGCATGAACGTGCGCACCCTGCAACGCCGCCTCAAGGACGACGGCTGCGCCTTCAACGATGTGATCAACGACGTACGCCGCGACCTGGTGCTGCGCTACCTGGACAACCCGAACTACTCCCTCAGCCGCATTGCCGACATGCTCGGTTATTCAATGGCGAGTTCGTTTACCCGCTGGTTCATTTCCCAGTTCGGCATGCCTCCGGCCACTTGGCGGGCGCAGAAGCATGCGGGTGCGAAACCGACCTGATAGCACGGCAAAAAAAAACGGTGACTGCTGGCACAGTCACCGCAAAGAGCGAAATTGGAATGCAATCCCTGTGGGAGCTAGCCTGCTAGCGATTGCGGTGTGTCTGGCACATCGATGCTGGATGTGCTGATGCCATCGCTAGCAGGCTAGCTCCCACAGTTGATTTGGGTGATATCAAACTCTGTGTTCGCAGATGGGTTAGAACCCCCAGCGCAGCAGCAACAGCACCAGCACCACCAGGAACACCGTTTCCCCCACCATCAGCAGGATCGGCTTGATCCCAACCGACGCCAGCTCCTTGAGCCGGGTTTTCATGCCCAATGCGCTGATGGAAATCACCAGGCACCAGCGGGACAATTCGTTGACCGAGCCTTGCACCGCCGGCGCGATCCAGCCGGTGCTGTTGATGCAGGCCAGAATCAGGAAGCCGACGGCAAACCACGGCAACAGCGGAGGGCGCTTGCCGGTCGGATCGGCGCCCTGCATGCGGGTGATCATCGCTGCGGTGACGATCACCGGCAGCAACATCGCAACGCGCATCAGCTTGACCACGGTGGCGGTGTCGCCGGTTTCGGTGGACATGCTGTAACCGGCGCCGACCACCTGGGCCACGTCGTGAATGGTCGCACCGAGGAACACCCCGGCCACCTGTGGCGACAGCGACAGCCAGTTGGCGATCATCGGGTAGACGATCATCGCCATGGTGGACAGCGCCGAAACACCAATCACAGTAAACAAGGTCGCCCGTTCTTTCTGTGGATGGTTTGGCAAGGCCGCCGCCAGTGCCAATGCCGCCGAAGCACCGCAGATCGCTGTCGCGCCACCGGTAAGCATGCCGAACAACCGTTGAAACCCCAGGGCCTTAGCCGCAATCACCGACACACTGATGGTCACCACCACCAGGATCACCACCAGCGCAATCGGCTTCCAGCCCAGCGCCGCCATCTGCTCAAGGGTGATGCGCATGCCCAGCAGCGCCACACCGATACGCAGCACCGTGCGGGAGGTGAACTCGACCCCGGCCTTGCACGGGCCGTCATCGGCCAGGAAGTTCAGCGCCATGCCCAACAGCAAGGCAAACAGCATGACCGGCGCACCGTAGTGCTCAGACAAAAACGACGCGGCGGCCGCCACGATCAGGCTGACGATAAACCCCGGGGCCAGCTCGCGCGTGCGGCTCTGGATACGGGTAAGCGCGATGGCAGTCATGGCGCGGACTCCTCGGTAACGATGACGATAAACGCCTGGTCGTCGATGATCTCGACCGGGTAGTTGGTAACTTTGACCAGCGTGGAATTGAGCATGTAACCGCTGCGCAGGTCGAAACGCAGACCATGGGCGCAGCACTGGATCACCCTTCCATCAAGACGTCCGCCACACAGCGAAGCGCCCTGGTGCGGGCAGCTGTCGTCGATGGCATACAGCTGACCGTCGACGTTGAACAGCGCCAGGCTTTTGTCCTCGAACTCGAACAGAGCACGGCCACCGGCCGGCGGGAATTTGCCCGCCGGTACGGGAATGCGCCGGGTCATGCCGACTGCCGCTCGCGTTCACTTTCCTTGAGTGCTTCGCTCATGGCACCGAGCAGTGCCTGAGCCGGTTGCGCACCGATTACCGTCATGCGGCCGTCGAACTGAAAGCTCGGCACGCCACTGGTGGCATTGGGCGATCCTTCAAACGGCGTGCCGTCGCCCTTCAGGCAATCGAGCACCCCATCTGTATCGACGCCACAGGAGCGGGCAATGTCGAGCAAGGTGTCACGGCACCCCAGGTTTTCGCCTTTGCGGAAATACGCGGCGAACAGTCGCTCGAGCAACATTTCACGCTGAGTGGCATTGCCCAGCTCGCTAACCCGTTCGAACAAACGATGGGCGTCGGCGGTGTTGGGCATCGTCTGGATCTGGCTGAGGTCGAGGGTCAACCCCACCGCCCCTGCAGCCTGCTGTACCTGCGCCTGACGCATGGTCACGGCATCAGCATTGCCCAGGCGCTTGCGGTAGAAGTCGGCGAAGGGTTCACCTTCTACCGGCAAGTGGGTCAACAACTGCACGCCATGCCAAACCGTGGTGATCTGCACATCCGGATTGCGGCTGCGAAATTGCACCTGCGCATGCTCCAGCTGGCGTTTGCCAATCAGGCACCAAGGGCAAATGAAATCGAAATACACATCAACGCTTAAACAACGACTCACAGCTTCACCTCAATCCCGGCTTCGCTGACAGGCTCAGAAACGCTCTGACCCTGAAGACGGGCAATATCTTTGTGGTAGTGACACTTGGCATAGAAAAACACCGCGGCTGCCGCGAGGCTGACCAGTGGCACCAGTTGAAACGCGGCATGCAAACCGATGAGATCGGACACCCGGCCAGTGATGAACGGCCCCGGCGCCAGCCCCAGCATGTTGTTGACCAGGGTCAGCGTGGCGAACGCCGTACCGTGGACCGAGTAGTGGGTCAGGTTGGCGACCATCGCACCGGCAGGGCCAGTGGTACCCGTGGCAATCAGCATGCCCAGGCAGATCAGCAGCAGTTGCACGGGGCCTGCCTGCAAGGCAAAGGCGGCCGACAGCAGCAAGCAGCTACCCAGACAAAAACCGATGGCCAGGGCGACCTTGCGCTCAGGCGAATGCCGGCACAGACGGTCGCTGAGCATGCCGCACAGGATCATCCCCGCACCGCTGCACAGCACGATGATTGCCGCCATGCCGCCGGCCTTGTCGGTAGGCATGTCGTAGTAGCGGTTCAGGTAGCTTGGAATCCACACCATCACCGTGCCGCCGACGAACAGCTGCAAGCCGCTGCCGATGTAGGTGGCTACCACCGAGCGGCTGGACCACAACGTGCTCAGCGGACGCTTGACCGCAGCCGCTGCCTTGTTCGCCACTTGAGCGGCACGTTGCGGAGCGATGCGCGCTTCCTTGACGATGATCGGGTACAGCACCGCCAACAGCAGGCCGAACAGGGACATACCGGCAAACGACCAGCGCCAGCCCAGCTTGGCCGCAATCGCACCGCCCAGGGCCATGCCCAGCACCGAGCCGAACATACCGCCTGCCATGAAGGCACTGGCCAGGGTGGCGCGCATGTGTTTCGGGAACACCGAGATCACCACGGCGATGCCGACGCTGCCATAGGCCGCTTCGCCGACGCCGACCATGAACCGGGCGATGAACATCTGCTGGTAGTCCTGCGCCACTGCGCAACCCAGGGTCGCCAGGCTCCACAACATCGCCATCAGCGCCAGGCTCTTGACCCGGCCGAAGCGGTCAGCCATCAACGACAGTGGGAATGTCAGCAAGCCGACCATCAGGGCAACGATGCCGCTGAGCAGACCGAGCTGGCCGTCAGTCAGCGCCCACTCGGTCTTGAGCAGCGGGAACACCGCGTTCAATACCTGACGCGACATGTAATCGGAAATCAACAAGCCGAACGTCAGGGCAAAGACGATCCAGGCGTACGGACGCGCAACAGCGACGGCACCGTCGTCATCGTCGGCGGCGATCGGGTGAAAGGCCATGCAGCCTCCTCAAAGCTTTGTTTTATTGTTGTTATCAGCGTGTAGCTGGACGGCGAACGAGCGGTCACGGCCGCTCGTTCACTGTGTCGGTCAGCCGCGTTGCGGCACGCCTTTTTGCCCAGCCTTGCGGTTGGGGGCCATGCCGTTGGCCAACAGGGTTTCTTCGATGCTGTTGTACTTCACACCGATGCGATAGATCTCACGGGCTTCTTTGCCGGTGGCGATTTCGCGACCCAATTCGTGGGCGATGCGCACGGTCTGCTTGATCTGATCGACCGAGCCGAAACGATCGCCCTTGTGATCAATAATCGTGTCTTCGTTGCCCACACGCGGGTGCAGACCCATGGCCATGGACATGGTGTTGAACGGCATCACGTTCTTGAGCAGCGACTCGGAAGTCAGCGTGCAACCGTCCGGTGCGCGGTGGATGAAGTTCATGAAGTTGAACGGGTTCGGGCCGTCGAAACCGCCACCGATGCCGATCCAGGTCAGGTTCAGCGGGCCCATGTACACACCACGACGCACCAGGCGTTCAAGGGTTTCCAGGGCGTGCATGCCGGTCAGTTGGAAGTGCGGCTGGATGCCGTTGTCCATCAGGCGCTTGAGGTGTTCCGCCACCCAGGCCGGACCTGCCGGTACGGTCATTTCGCTGTAGGCGGCGTGGATCATCGGGTTGTCCAGGGAAGTGCCCTTGAGGTACTCCGGATACAGCAGCTCCATGATGTTCATCTGGGTGGTGTTGATCGCCACCGTGACCTGGTCCGGTTTTGGCGTCAGCTCGGCCAGCATGTGGCGAGTGTCGTCCGACAGCCACTTGGCCGCTTCACCGTCGCTTTCAGGGGCGAAGGAAATCGAACCGCCCACCTGGATGATCATGTCTGGCACGGCTTCACGCACACCGGCGATCAGCTCGTTGAACTTGGACAGGCGCTTGGAACCCTTGCCGTCCAGTTCACGTACGTGCAGGTGCAGAACCGTGGCGCCGGCTTCATAGCAATCGACTGCCTTCTGTACCTGCTCGTCCATGGTCAGTGGGATGTCTTCCGGGAAATCTTCAGGCATCCACTCCGGGCCGTACGGGGCCACGGTGATAACTACCTTTTCCATGTTTTCCGGGTGCAGGGAATCGTCGAAGAATTGCATGGTTAACTCCAGTTCTTATGATTGTCCCGCCTGCCCGGAGTCGTGTCGGGCAGACGTTTTTGAGTTCGGATGCAGAGGGCGTTCGATCAGAACGTCTTGTCGCCGATGATCCCGGCGCGTTCCATCTTGCGATGGCACGGCGGGTAGTCCATGACGGCGTAATGCTGGGTACTGCGGTTGTCCCAGATGGCGATGCTGTTGGGTTTCCAACGCCAGCGCACTTGGTACTCGGGGATGTACACCTGGCTGACCAGGTAGCGCAGCAGCTCGCTCGCACCAGGGTTGGCGTCCTGGCCGAAACGCACCCGCCCGGGGGTGTGGTAGTTGCTGAAGTGGGTAGTAAAGGCGTTGACGAACAACACCTTCTCGCCGGTTTCCGGATGGGTACGCACCACCGGGTGTTCGGCATCCGGATACATCGCCTTGAGCGCCAGGCGTTTTTCGATCGGCATCGCAGCGCCAAAGCTTGCTTCGATGCTGTGGCGCGCGCGCAGGTCGGCGATCTTGACCTTCACGTCTTCCGGCAGGTTCTCGTAGGCCGCGACCATGTTGGCCCACATGGTGTCGCCGCCCACTGGCGGGCATTCCACGCAGCGCAGCACACAGCCCATCGGTGGCGACTCGCGCCAGGTGGCGTCGGTGTGCCAGGCGTTCTCGTAGCGGTCCATCGGCTGGTCCGGGTTCTTGTAGATCCGAACCAGGCCCGGGTGATCCGGATCGCTGCCGGCCACCGGGTGATCTTCCAGCTCGCCGAAGCGACGGGCGAAGGCCACGTGCTCGGCGCGGGTGATGTCCTGGTCACGCAGGAACACCACGCGATGCTTGAGCAATTGGGCTCGAATCTCGGCGAACAAGCCGTCATCGTGCACGGCGTCGGCGAGATTGACGCCGACCAACTCGGCGCCAATGCTGCAGGTCAACTGTTCGACTTTCATGGCTGACCGCTCCTTAAATGACGAAAATCGACGAACCGGTGGTCTTGCGCGATTCAAGGTCGCGATGGGCCTGCACCGCGTCCTGCAAGGCGTAGTGCTGGTTGATCTCGATCTTGATCCGGCCGCTGCCGACATGGTCGAACAACTCGCCGGCCAGGGCGGCTTTTTCCGCCGGGTCGCTGATGTAGTTGGCCAGGGCCGGGCGGGTCAGGTACAGCGAACCTTTCATCGCCAGCATTACCGGGTCGAACGCCGGGATCGGGCCGGACGCGGTACCCACGCAGACCATCAGGCCACGGGGTTTCAACGAATCCAGCGAACCCATGAAAGTGTTTTTGCCAACGCTGTCGAACACCACGTTGACGCCCACACCGTCGGTCAGTTCGCGAACGCGAGCTGCAACGTCTTCATGGCTGTAATTGATCGTATGGTCGCAACCGTGAGCCTTGGCGATTTCCGCCTTTTGCTCGGTCGACACGGTGCCGATCACGTTCAGGCCCAGCAGCTTGGCCCACTGGGAAACGATCAGGCCGACGCCACCGGCAGCGGCATGCAGCAAGATGCTGTCGCCTTCCTTGAAGTCGTAGATGCGACGCATCAGGTACGAAGACGTCAGGCCGCGCATGGTCATGGCTGCAGCGGTTTCGAAGCTGATGGTTTCTGGCAACTTGATCAGCGGCGCGGCGGCGATCAGGCGCTCGGTGCTGTAGGCGCCGAGGGTATTGAGGAAACCGGTGTAGGTGACGCGATCACCCACTTGAACGTTAGTCACGCCTTCGCCGATGGCCTGGACCACGCCAGAGGCTTCGACACCCATGCCGTTAGGCATTGGAATCGGGTAGGTGCCGTTGCGGAAGTAGGTATCGGCATAGTTCAAGCCGACCGCCACATGGCGAAGACGTACCTGGCCTGGACCGGGTTCGCCGACGTCGACGTCCTCATAACGTAGAACCTCGGGACCACCGGTTTCGTAAAAGCGTACGGCTTTGGCCATTTTTCTTATTCTCCAATCTGCAATGGGGGCGTGTTGCATTGAATTGCGTGATTGGACTGTAGGACGAGGCCCTTTGAGACGCTTCTCATCAGACGACAATGGCTTTTCATTTGGTGACAGGTGGCGCGGCGTCCTCTTTTGGCTGTTGGGCTTTATCGTCAGTGGCAGGTGCTGCGGGGTTGGTAAATCCGGCCTTGGCATTCTCGGCCTTGGTCTTGTGGATATCGCAGCCCTGCAACTCGCTGACCTGGGTGCAGCCAGACTTTTCGAGCTGCTTGCGGTACTTGTCGTTGATCGCATGGGCCGGGGACTGGGCGAGCAGCAAAATGGCCAGTGTTGGCAGGATGATTTTGTTCATGGTTCCCTCTCGTCGGTTGAACACCACGTTGCGCATGGCTGCTGCACTTTAGCCTGCGCCAATGCCACCTGCGTTATCATCGCCCGCCTCTGTGCCTTCAAGAGCCTTGACCTGGATGTCCACAACACAGCCGCTGTCTGACGATCACGTTCCCTTGCCAGCGGTCTTGGCCGGCCCGCTGCTGCGGCGTCTGGAGCCCACGCGTCTGGTGCTGTGGCTGGTAGGTTCGCGGGAACTGGATCTGACGTTGCGCTTGCAGGGTGTTGCCGACATTCGTCTCGACAGCGGGCAATGCACGGTCATTGCGGTGGGCACCCATGCCTTCGTGCATTTGATCGATGTGTCGCTGGACACGGCCCTGCCCTGCGATGAGCTGATCGAATATGACCTGCTGATTGACGGTACTGAAGCTGGCATCGCCGACTGGGCACCGCATTTGCTGTATGGCGACGCCCGAGGTCCAAACTTCGTTCTGCGCTCCCGGGTCGACCAATTGCTGCACGGTTCCTGCCGCAAGCCTCATCATCCGGCGACGGACGGTTTGCTGTGTGTCGATAGCCTGCTGGCGCAGGAGCATGAAGCGAAAGATCGCCCGGCGTTGCTGATGATGAGCGGCGACCAAGTCTATGCCGACGATGTCGCAGGCCCCATGTTGCGCGCAATTCATGCCCTGATCGAGCGGTTGGGATTGTTCGGCGAGCACCTGGAAGGCGCCATCGTCAGCGACAGCGCCGAGCTCTACGGTCACGCCGCTTGTTATTACCACCGCGCGGACTTGCTTCCGGCGCTACAGAGCAACGAAACCCTGCGTGATCGCTTCTTTGGCGGCGCGCGCAAGCCGATTTTCACCAGCAGTAGTGCCGATAATCACCTGGTGACCTTCGCCGAAGTCATGGCCATGTACTTGCTGGTGTGGTCGCCGACGCCCTGGACCTTGATCGCGCCAAAACCGCCGAAGCTGATCAAGGAACGACGCGAGCGCTATGCCCTGGAGCAGACGCGCATCGACGCGTTCAAGGCTGGTCTGGGCCAAGTCGCCCGGGCATTGGCGCATATACCGACGCTGATGATTTTCGATGATCACGACATTACCGATGACTGGAATCTCTCCGCGCAATGGGAGGAAACCGCCTACGGTCATCCGTTCTCCAAACGCATCATCGGCAACGCGCTGATCGCCTACCTGCTGTGCCAGGGCTGGGGCAACAATCCGGACGCCTTTGGCGGCGTGCTGGAAAAGGCCCGTTCGTTCAGTGCCACCGGGCACGACCAATATCTGGACAGTGATGTCCAGGACGGGTTGATCGATGACCTGCTGAAATTTCAGCATTGGCACTACGTACTGCCCACCACGCCAGCCATGGTCGTACTTGACACCCGCACCCGGCGCTGGCGCAGCGAGATGAACCTCAAGCAACCCTCGGGCCTGCTGGACTGGGAAGCCCTTTGCGAGCTGCAACAGGAATTGCTCGACCACCCGAGCGCGATCATCGTTTCTCCGGCGCCGGTGTTCGGCGTCAAGCTGATCGAAACCGTACAGCGGGTGTTCAGCTGGTTCGGTTATCCCCTGCTGGTGGACGCGGAAAACTGGATGGCCCATCGCGGCGCTGCGCAGGTGATCCTGAATATTTTCCGACACTCGCGTACGCCGGGTAACTACGTGGTGTTGTCCGGCGATGTGCATTACTCGTTCGTCTACGAAGTGCTGATCCGCCACCGCAAGGCCGGGCCACGCATCTGGCAGATCACCAGCAGCGGCATCAAGAACGAATTCCCGCCAGCGCTGCTGGAATGGTTCGACCGTCTCAACCGCTGGCTGTACTCGCCCCGCTCGCCCCTGAACTGGCTGACCAAACGCCGACGCATGCGCATCGTGCCGCACATTCCCGAACACGCTGAAGCGGGTGAGCGCTTGTGGAATTCGGCGGGAATCGGCCAGGTGTTCTTCAATGAACAGGGACAGCCGCGGGATATCTACCAGCACAACTCCAACGGCTCGCCCAAGACTCGGATGGTGGCGCCAGTAGGCGATGATTAAGGTAGAGCCGACACCACAAAAAAACTGTGGGAGCTAGCCTGCTAGCGATAGGGCCTTCACCTTCAAAGAAGATGCCGAATGTGCCGCCGTCATCGCTAGCAGGCTAGCTCCCACAATTGATCGGTGTCGCTCATGAACCTCACCCGAACCCTGATCATCGGCAACTCCGGCTCAGGCAAGAGCTGGCTGGCGCAACGGCTCGCTGCGCAACTACGTGTGCCCTGCACCGACCTCGACCCCATTCACTGGCTATCCGACGAACACAGCATCCCCCGCCCCCGCGCGCAAGCGTTGGGACTGGCACGGATCGCGGCCGATGAACCACGCTGGGTGATCGAAGGTGTTTACGGCTGGATCATCAGCGAACTGTTACACCGGGCGACCGCGCTGATCTGGCTGAGCGTCGTAGACGACGATTGCGTCGCCAATATCCGCCAACGGGAAACAACCGATGACGAACGATTGATTGCCCTGCTGCAGTGGGCGGGCAGCTATCGCCAGCGGGAGGATTCCAGCGGGTTTGCGACGCATCAGCGGTTGTTTGAGGGGTTTTGCGAGACGAAATTTCAGCTCGCTGATCGAGCTGAAATTTCGAACTTCATCAGCACACTGCAAAATATCTAATGACTCTTCTTCGCACCCTTCCAGATCGGACCGGGACTACACCACTTACGGAAACCTCCTTTGGAAAACCACTGAATACTGAGCGCCCACCAAAAGCGGAAATGAATATGCGAACCATCCAGCGCTCATCAAATCGCTACAGGAAAAAAGCATTCACTCTGGTCGAACCCGAAGCTCCAGATGAAACCGCCTATCTTTTAAGCTCCAAAGCCAATGCTGAACGGTTACTAAAATCGATCAAGCGCCTGCGTAAATCATCCGGCTAAGTTCCCTATCAATCATCTCCGCGTCCCGCTCATCAATGGTCAACGGCGACGCCGGCTTCCACAAATTTGTGATGTAGCCAATCTCGTCAAGCATCCACACCCCTGTGGGAGCTGGCTTGCCAGCGATAGCGCTCTCACATTCACCACCGGCATCGCCAGCAAGCCGGCTCCTACAGAATGGCGTTGTACCCATTCTCACCAAACATGTATCAGGCTATTTTCAGTACCCGACCAATCCCCCTCACAATCATCTCCACCTCCCGACCATCAATCGTCAACGGCGGCAACAAACGAATGACCTGCCCCCTTGTCACATTGATCAGCAAGCCATGATCCCGCGCAGCGATCAGGCTCAGGTCGCGGATCGGTTGTTTGAGTTCGATGCCGATCATCAGGCCCTGCCCGCGTATCGCCAATACGTTGGGATTCCCCGCCAACTCCATGCGCAGTCTTTCCAGCAGGCGTTCGCCTTGGAGTTGGGCGTTTTCCCGCAGTTGCTGTTCTTCGATGATGTCCAGCACGGTACACCCGACCCGACAGGCCAGTGGATTGCCACCGAAAGTGCTGCCGTGGCTGCCGGGGGTGAACAACTCGGCCGCTTTGCCACGGGCCAGGCAGGCACCGATGGGCACGCCGTTGCCCAGGCCTTTGGCCAACGTCATGACATCGGGGACGATGCCCTCGTGCTGGAAGGCGAACCACTGGCCGGTGCGGCCGATGCCGGTCTGGATTTCGTCGAGCATCAGCAGCCATGAACGCCGGTCGCACAGTTCACGCAGCGCCTTGAGATAACCGGGCGGCGCCAGTTGCACCCCGCTCTCACCCTGAATCGGCTCCATCAGGATCGCCACGATGCGCGAGCCATGGGCATGCTGCACCTCGTCCAGAGCCTTGAGATCGCCAAAAGGTACCTTGATGAAATCCCCCGGCAATTTATTGAAACCCAGGCGCACAGCCGGGCCATCGCTGGCGGACAAGGTGCCAAGGGTGCGACCGTGAAAAGCGTTCTCCATGACAACCACCAAGGGTTGCTCGATGCCTTTGCGCCACCCGTGTAGCCGAGCGATTTTCAGTGCCGTTTCGTTGGCTTCAGCCCCAGAGTTGTTGAAGAACGCCCGGTCCATGTCCGCCAACCGCGTCAACTTCTGCGCCAGCCGCTGCTGCCAGTCAATGCTGTAGAGATTGGAGGTGTGCAGCAGCAAACCAGCCTGCTCAGTGATGGCCGCAACGATCTTGGGATGGGAATGGCCGACGTTGGTCACCGCCACGCCGGCCACTGCATCCAGGTACTCACGACCCGCCTGATCCCACAGGCGCGTACCCAGGCCCTTTTCAAAGCTCAAGGCCAGCGGTTGGTAAGTGCTCATCAGGCAGGTGGCGGTCATGACATCAAGCTCCATCAATGGTCGGTGTTTTTGCAGTATGGTTAGCCACTTGAGCTGGATAAACGCTGCAATACTTCAATCATTTTAAAGTCAGGCTTGATAATGGATTTGTTCCAGGCAATGAGCGTTTACGTGAAAGTGGTGGAGGCCGGCAGCATGACGGCCGCCGCGTTGGAGTGCGCAATGTCCACGACCATGGTCGGCAATCATCTCAAGGCACTGGAGCAACGCCTGGGGGTACGTCTGCTTCACCGCACGACACGACGCCAGCGCCTGACTGAATTTGGTAGCGCGTATTACCAACGCTGCCTGGAAGTGCTGGGACTGGTGGCCGACTCCGAGCGCCTGGCTGAGCAGGCCGTGGACGAACCGAGCGGGACCTTGCGCATCACCGCTCCCCTGACCTTCGGCACCGAGCGCCTGGCGCCGGCATTGAGTGAATTCAGCCTGCAAAACCCGCGAGTGAAACTCGACGTGGTCCTGACCAACCGTCGCCCGGATCTGCTGGAAAATGGTCTGGATGTAGCCTTTCGCCTCGGCGCACTGGAACCCTCCAACCTGATTGCCCGCCCACTGATCGACTACACCCTGACCATGTGCGCCTCACCGCAGTACCTGGCCCGTCGGGGCACGCCACAGACACCTGAAGACCTGCGCCACCACGACTGCCTGTCCTTTGCCTATCCGGCCGGGGATGACTGGCAATCGGTGCAAAAGGAATGGCGTCTGGCCGGGCCTGATGGCGAAGTCAGCGTGGGGGTCAGCGGGCCGATGCTGATCAACAGTTCGGCCGGGTTGCATCAAGCGGCGCTGACCGGCATGGGCATCGTGATGATGCCCGACGCGCTGGTCGAACAGGATCTGCAGGAAGGAAAGTTATTGGCGTTGATGCCCGATTACTGCCCGCCCAGCCGACCGATGCATCTTGTATACGCCCAGGACCGCCACCGCTTGCCCAAATTGCGTCGTTTCGTCGACTTCGCCGTGCAGTTGTGGGGCAAGCACTAGCAGGCCGAATACGCCATGCACTAATCTCCCGGCTGACAGGTCACATTTCGATATCGCGGCGCCAGGGAGAGCACAGATGAGTGAGGCATCGAACATCGAGCCGTTGAAGTTCAACGTGTCAGACTTGAATGACGACAAGCTGCACACCATCCTGGAACTGGTCAGTGATGGCATCTGGGACTGGAACGCCAACACCGGCTTCGTCTACCGCACGGCGCGGTGGTATGAAATGCTCGGCTATACCCCTCACTCTCTCGATAACAGCGTACTGACCTGGGAAAACGTCATCCACCCCGATGATTACCCACGGGTCATGGCCCTGTTCGACGACTATCTGAGCCAGCGCGCTCCCGGCTATCAGGCCGAGTATCGTTGCCGTATGCACGATGGCAGCTACCTGTGGATCGAGGACCGCGGCCACATCCTGGCGCGCAATGCCGACGGCTCTGTGGCGCGGATGATTGGCGCGCATCGCAGCATCGAAGACAAGCGGCGCCTGTTCGAAGAGCTCGAACGACGCAATCACTCCCTGGAAGCGCTTATCGAAGAGCGCACTCAGGAACTGTCACGGGTCAATCAGCAGTTGCAGCTGCAACTGGAAGAAAACCGCAAACTGGCACAAACCGACGCGCTGACATCCATTGCCAATCGCTATCGCCTGGATCAGGTGCTACCCCTGGCCTGCGAGCGAGCCCAGCGCTTTCGCGAGCCGCTGTCGGTGATCGCCATGGACATCGACGATTTCAAGACCATCAACGATCACTACGGCCACGCCTTGGGCGATGCCGCGTTGGTGCAGGTGGTCGAGAACGTCAAACGCTTCGTACGCGAAGGCGACCTGCTGGCCCGTTGGGGTGGCGACGAATTCATCATGACGCTGCCCAACACGTCATTGGCCGCTGCCCGAACCATCGCCGAACAAATCCGCCATGGCCTTGCGGATTTGCTGCCCGTGGGGGACTTCCAGGTGACCATGAGTTTCGGCGTGGTCCAGCGCTTTGACGAAGAACAACAGACCGGTTTGATGGCTCGCGCCGATCAGGCGCTGTACCGCTCTAAAATCGCCGGCAAGAATGTGATCTGCGGATAACGCCCTACATCCCCGCCTTCACCAGCACCGGTTTTTCCTGATAGCGATCCGGGTACAGCTGCTTGAGCTGCGCCACTTTCGGCAGGTCGTTGATCACGATGTACGGATAGGTCGGATGCTCGGTCAGAAAGTCCTGATGTTCTTCCTCTGCCGGGTAGAAACCGTTGTAGGTTTCCAGCTTGGTCACAATCGGTTTACTGAACGATTTGGCAGCGTCGAGTTGAGTGATGTAGGCCTGCGCGACCCGTTGCTGTTCGGCATTTTTGGTGAAAATGACCGAGCGATACTGAGTACCGGTGTCCGGGCCTTGGCGATTGAGTTCGGTGGGGTTGTGCGCCACTGAAAAGTAGATTTGCAGCAAGGCGCCGTAGCTGACCTGGCTTGGGTCGTACGTCACTTCCACGGACTCCGCATGGCCCGTATTGCCATTGCTGACGCGCTCGTACTGCGCCGTATTGGCCGCGCCACCGGCATAGCCGGACACCGCATTTTTCACGCCTTTGACATGCTGGAACACCCCTTGAACGCCCCAGAAGCAACCGCCTGCGAAGACTGCGGTTTCGCTGTGGGCCTGGGTGGTTTCATCGAGGGTCGGAGGCGGAATGATGACCGCCTCTTCAGCACCGCCGAAGGAGAATGCCGAGCACTGGCTGATGACGCCGGCAGCCACCAGCCCCATCAACGTACGCCGCCATGTGAACAAGGTTTTCATGAAGTGAATTCCTGAATGATTGAGGGGAATCAAAAATGAGTGCCGGCGATCAAGCAGTCTTGGGCTCGAACTTCATCGACAGGCCATTCATGCAGTAGCGCAGGCCGGTCGGCTTGGGGCCGTCATCGAAGACATGGCCCAGATGCCCGCCACAACGCCGGCAGTGCACCTCTTCGCGGACCATGCCGAATGTGCGGTCCTGGCGGGTGGCCACGGCCTTGTCCAGCGGCGCCCAGAAACTCGGCCATCCGGTACGACTGTCGAACTTGGTCGCCGAAGAAAACAACGGCAAATCGCACCCGGCGCAGGCGAACGTGCCGTCACGGTGCTCGTTGTTCAGCGGGCTGCTGTAGGCGCGCTCCGTGCCTTCTTCGCGCAGGATTTCGTACTGCTCGTTGCTCAGGATGGTTCGCCATTCGCTATCACTGTGGGTCACTTCGAATGCCTCCTCTGCGCTGGCATCACTGATCAGCGCCGCACCTGTGGAAAACTTCGGCAACAGACCGATCGCCAGGGCTGCAACCCCCAACCCACCGCCCGCTACAAGAAATTGCCGTCGTGAAAACATGTTCGTCTCCGAAAAATCCAGGGGCCTTTCATGGAGCACAGCCTAGGCTTGGGGTGATCGCCAAATCCTCACGGGAAGTTAAACAATTCGTGATAACTCAGGCCGTGAAAAACCCGCACAATGCATAACGCCGATGTTGAACACTGCTATTCCTGTGGGAGCGGGCTTGCTCGCGAAGGCGTAGTGTCAGTCGATGGTGATACTGGCTGAGCTGACGCT
>NZ_JBOIBY010000315.1:0-22473 GCF_050739655.1 Pseudomonas sp.
GGTGTATCTGCAACATTGGTGTCGACTGACACTCCATCGCGAGCAGGCTCGCTCCCACAGGGGCCGGAGTTAGATTGGGATGTTTGCGCAATGAGTTGCGCCGCGAACAGCTCAAGACGTTCGCGGGTGTCGCCGGTGGTGCGCCAGGGTTCATTGCTGATCGACAACAATTCATCTGGTCGTGGACCGCTCCACGGATCAGCCAACCCACAATCAAGCGGATCAAACCCCAACTCGAACGCCTTGGCCAACGCCCGCAACAAACTAGACTGCGCCCCTCGTCCATCGCCCCGGGGAATGCGCAGCAATGCGAGCAAGGTGTCGATACGCAAACGCCCCTCCGGCGACTCACCGAATACATGCAGGCCATCGCGGATCTGCGACTCTTTCAAGTCGCAAAGGTAAGTGTCCAGGCGCGGCAGCCAGATTGCCGCATCGGCGTCGCTGTCGAGCTTTTCGTCCAGTTGCAGTTCGCGGTCGATGTGGGTGTCGCGCACCAGTTGCAGGATGTCACGCTGCAGTTCCCGGGCGCGGCGCGGATCAAGCAGTTGCGCTTCGTAATACTCGTCGGCCAGCAACTCCAGGTTGCGCAGCGGGCCATAAGTCTCGGCACGGGTCAGCGGTGGCATCAAGTGATCGATGATCACTGCCTGGGTGCGGCGCTTGGCCTGGGCGCCCTCGCCCGGATCGTTGACGATGAACGGATAGATGTTCGGCAACGGCCCGAGCAGCGCATCGGGCCAGCAGTTCTCGGACAGCCCGACACCCTTGCCCGGCAGCCATTCCAGATTGCCGTGCTTGCCGACGTGGATCACGCCATGGGCGCCGTAGGTGTTGCGCAGCCAGAAATAAAACGCCAGGTAGCCGTGGGGCGGCACCAGGTCCGGATCGTGATACACCGCGCTCGGGTCCACCTGATAACCCCGGGCCGGTTGAATGCCAACGAAGGTCAGGCCGAAACGCAGGCCCGCGATCATCATCCGCCCCCCCCGGCACATCGGATCGCAGTCAGGCGTGCCCCAGCGCTCAAGCACGGCGTTGCGGTTGGCCTCGGGCAATGCGTTGAACATCGTCAGGTAATCGTCCATGGCCAGGCTTTGCTGGCATGGGCGCTGGTCGAGGCTGTCGAGGTCGTTGCTGACACCGCCAAGCAACTGCTGGATCAGCGCGGTACCGCTTTGCGGCAAATCGGCCGGCAGCGGATAACCTTCCAGGTGAAGCGCGCGCAGGATATTCAACGCCGCCGCCGGGGTGTCGAGCCCGACGCCATTGCCGATACGACCATCGCGGGTCGGGTAGTTGGCGAGGATCAGCGCCACGCGCTTATCGGCGTTGGGCAGGCGCGCCAGATCGATCCAGCGCCGCGCCAGCTGGGCGACGAAATCCATGCGTTCGGGTGCTGGCCGGTAGCAAACCACGTCCGATTGACTGCGCTCACTGCGCCAGGCCAGATCCTTGAAGCTGATCGGCCGGCTGATGATCCGCCCATCCAGTTCCGGCAGCGCGATATGCATCGCCAGGTCCCGGGGGCCGAGGCCCTGTTCGCTGGCGCGCCAGCCCGGCTCGTTATCCTGGGCGCAGATCGCCTGAATGACCGGGATGTTGCGGCGAAACGGTCGCAAATGCGGCGCTTCAGGGCTGGATTGGGCGAAACCGGTGGTATTGAGAATCACCCCGGCTTCGACTTCATCCAGCCAGTCCTCGACCACCGACAGGCAGCCGGGCTCCTTCAAACTGGCCAACGCGATGGGCAACGGGTTGAGCCCCGCCGCCTGCAAACGCTGGCAGAAAACATCGATGAAAGCGGTGTTCGCCGCCTGCAAGTGCGAGCGGTAGAACAGCACCGCGGCCACTGGCTGACCGGCCTGCCAATCGGCTTGCCAATCCTGCAAGGTCGCGGGGCTTTTTAATGGGTGGTAAATCGCCGTGCGCGGCAGCGTTTGCGGCTCAACCCAGAGGTAATCGCGCCCCAGCCAGCGATTGGCCAGACAGCGAAAAAGATTCAGCGCATTGGCCATGCCGCCCTGACGCAGGAAGTGCCAGAGCCGGTCTTGGTCTTCGGCCACCACGGTACTCAGGTCGCTGAGTTCCGGGTCCGGGCGATCATCACCCGGCACCAGAATCAACTCCACGCCCCGTTGCGACAGTTCGACCAGCCGCTCAACGCCGTAGCGCCAATAGGCAATGCCGCCATGCAGCGAGATCAAAATCACCTTGGCATGACGCAGCACTTCATCGACGTACAGGTCGACCGACGCATGATTCTGCACCTGCATCGGGTTGGCCAGGCGCACGCTCGGGTAGTCGTCGGGCAACTGCTGCGCCGCTTCGGCGAGCAGTGCAAGGCTGGAGTCGCCGCTGCACAGGATCACCAGCTCGGCGGGGGTTTGTCCAAGGTCGGCAATGTTGTCTTCCGACACGAAACCGCCGGGCTGGGTCCTGAGCAGGTGCATGGCTTACACGCTGAGCGCGGCGCGCAATTGCGCTTCGAGGGCGGCGGCATCCAGCTCCTGGCCGATCAACACCAGACGGGTGACGCGCGCTTCATCAGCATTCCACTGGCGGTCGAAGTGCTTGTCGAAACGCGTGCCCACGCCCTGGATCAGCAGGCGCATCGGCTTGTTCGGGATCGCTGCGAAACCCTTGACCCGCAGGATGCCGTGCTTGACCACCAGTTGGGTCAGCGCGTCCAGCAGCAGGCTCTCGTCGGCTTGCGGCAGTTCGATGGAAATGGAATCGAAGGCATCGTGGTCGTGATCGTCTTCGCCTTCGTGGTGGTGATCGTGGTGACTGTGACGGCCGTCGATGTGCTCTTCGGAACCGGCGCCGAGGCCGATCAGCACGTCCAGCGGCAGGCGACCGTTGCTGGCTTCGATGACTTTTACCGCTGGCGGCAGTTCTTCGGCCACTTCCAGGCGCACGCGAGCCAGGTCTTCAGGGTTGATCAGGTCGGCCTTATTGAGAATCACCAGGTCAGCGCTCGACAGTTGGTCGGCGAACAGCTCGTGCAGCGGCGACTCATGGTCCAGGTTCGGATCGAGTTTGCGCTGGGCATCGACCTGATCCGGGAACGCGGCGAAGGTGCCAGCGGCGACGGCCGGGCTGTCGACCACGGTGATCACCGCATCGACGGTGCAGGCGCTGCGGATTTCCGGCCACTGGAAGGCCTGGACCAAAGGCTTTGGCAGCGCCAGGCCCGAGGTTTCGATGAGGATGTGATCAAGATCGCCGCGACGGGCCACCAGTTCGCGCATCACCGGGAAGAACTCTTCCTGGACGGTGCAGCACAGGCAGCCGTTGGCCAGTTCGTAGACGCGGCCGGTGGCCTCTTCTTCGGTGCAACCGATGGAACATTGCTTGAGGATTTCGCCGTCAATGCCCAGCTCGCCGAACTCGTTGACGATCACTGCAATGCGGCGGCCCTGGGCGTTGTCGAGCATGTGCCGCAGCAAGGTGGTTTTGCCTGAGCCCAGGAAGCCGGTAACGATGGTGACGGGGAGTTTGGCCAGTGTTTTCATCGGATGCCCTTTGGCAAGGTGGCGGGCATACGGGACGAGGACCGGCAACGCGCGTGCGCGCCGGAAGCGTTCGCCACCGGATCACCCCGCCCGGTTGTAGTGAGAATCTGTATCGAGGCAGGTCTCCTGGCTGACGGTGTGCCGGTCGGTCGACTGGCGTTGGCTGCGCCTTCCCGCGGGCTCAGGACCTGAGCGTGCAGTGGCGTGGCAGCGAACATCACCGTTCACAGTTGCGGGGGCAGCCGCGGCATTGACCGCGTTCCCTTCTTAGCTTCGGCACAGACCGAAGAACCTCGAATGCGCAAGGCTACGCATCGTATTGGGGCGGGTCAAATTCTTGTGTTTACAGTTCCGGCCCCATCGCTAGCAGGCTAGCTCCCACAAGGGTCCAGTGTTCACAATTCCCCTGTGGGAGCTAGCCTGCTAGCGATGGCGTCGACCCGATCGAGAGATGAGAACCCTTGCCAATTGACGTCCCACCCCCGCCCATGCTCTCCTACGCATCTTGTTACGGGTGCCCTTCACGGGGTGAAACGGGAAACCGGTGAATCGTGTGCTTAACTCAAAGCCACGTCAGTCCGGTGCTGCCCCCGCAACGGTAAGCGAGCGAAGCGTCAAATCCACTGTGCCAATGCGGCATGGGAAGGTGACGCTTGCAGGTACAGGCCCATGCCTCTACCCCTCGCGAGCCCGGAGACCGGCCCGCAACACGAAGTGATCAAACTTCACTGAATAACAAACCCGCGGTGGGCGGGCGCTGTTCGAATCTCTGCGCGCCCGGACGTGTGGAGGCTCTGCATGCGCTTTTGATTGCCCGCTGACAGACCAGAGGGATACGCCATGTCGATCATCAGCAGCACCGGCCACAGCAGCGCCGCCAGCAGCACCACGACCCTGACCCAACGCCTGACCGCCGCCGTTTGCGCGTCGATCCTCGGCGCGTGCCTTGTGTATTTCGCCGGCTTCTCGCACATCGAAGCGGTCCACAACGCTGCCCACGATACCCGTCACAGCGCTGCGTTCCCGTGCCATTGAGAGCTGCCGACATGATCAAGCGTATTGCCCAAACCGCAGGGTTCACCGGCCTGCTGGCGGCCCTGCTGCTGACCCTGCTGCAAAGCTTCTGGGTCGCCCCGCTGATTCTCCAGGCCGAGACCTTTGAGAAATCCGAACCTGCAGCGGTTGAAGTCCACGAACACGCCGCCGGCACTGCCGCCCACACCCATGATGCCGAAGCCTGGGAGCCTGAAGACGGCTGGCAGCGCGTGCTGTCGACCACTGGCGGCAACCTGGTGGTGGCCGTTGGTTTCGCCCTGATGCTCGCTGGCCTCTATACCCTGCGCGCACCGACCAAAACCTCCCAGGGCTTGCTCTGGGGCCTGGCCGGTTACGCGACTTTCGTGCTGGCGCCGACGCTCGGCTTGCCGCCTGAACTGCCGGGCACCGCTGCAGCGGATCTGGTACAACGGCAAATCTGGTGGATCGGCACCGCTGCTTCCACGGCTGCCGGCATTGCCCTGCTCGCCTTCGGCCGCCACTGGCTGCTGAAAGTGCTCGGCGCGGCAATCATTGCCGTTCCCCACGTGATCGGCGCCCCGCAACCGCAAGTGCACTCGATGCTTGCGCCTGAAGCATTGGAGACCCAATTCAAAATTGCTTCGCAGCTAACCAACGTAGCGTTCTGGCTGGCCCTGGGCCTGATCAGCACCTGGTTGTTCCGCCGTAAAAGCGATGGCCAATACCACGCATGACTGTTGCCAACACAGCGCCGACCCTGGTGGTCGGCCTGGGTTGCCAGCGCGGCTGCCCCGTCAGCACGCTGCGGGCATTGCTCGATCAGGCGTTACAGGCTCACCGGATCAAACTGCACCAGATAAAGGCCTTGGCCAGCATCGACCTGAAACGCGATGAACCGGCCCTGATCGAACTGGCCGAGCAACTTGGCCTGCCGATGTCGTATTTCAGCAGCGAACAGTTGACGCCTTATCAACCACAGCTCAGCCACCATTCGCAGATCGCCCTTGAACGCACCGGCTGCTACGGCGTGGCTGAAAGCGCTGCCCTCGCCCTGGCTGAACAATTGGCCAATGCACCAGCGAAACTGCTGATCCCGCGACAAAAATATGCCCAGGCGACATTGGCGTTGGCCTGCGCAACCTGAAATCCCCGATAATCCCCTCTTTCGATCATGAGCAATCTTCATCTGAAGCGTTGCCTGAACCTCTTTTTCACAGGAACTGACCATGACCGTCTACTTCATTGGCGCAGGTCCCGGCGACCCGGAACTGATTACCGTCAAGGGCCAGCGCCTGATCCGCAGCTGTCCGGTGATTATCTATGCCGGCTCATTGGTACCGGCGGCGGTTCTTGAAGGCCATCGCGCCAAACAGGTGGTCAATAGTGCTGAACTGCACCTGGAACAGATCATCGAGCTGATCAAGACTGCCCACGCCAACGGGCAGGACGTGGCGCGCGTACATTCCGGCGATCCGAGCCTGTATGGCGCCATTGGCGAACAGATTCGATATTTACGCGAGCTTGATATCCCGTTTGAGATCATTCCGGGCGTGACGGCTACAGCGGCTTGCGCGGCGCTGCTCGGCTGCGAATTGACCTTGCCGGATGTGTCCCAGAGCGTGATTTTGACCCGCTACGCCGACAAAACCTCCATGCCACCTGGCGAAGAATTCTCCAGCCTGGCGCAACACGGCGCGACCATGGCCATTCATTTGGGGGTTAACCATCTGGTGAAGATCGTGGAGGAGCTCGTGCCGCATTACGGCGCGGATTGCCCGGTCGCGGTGATTCACCGGGCTACATGGCCTGATCAGGATTGGGTGGTGGGGACGCTCGAGGACATTGCCGAGAAGGTCAAGGCCAAAGGGTTTCGGCGTACGGCGTTGATTCTGGTGGGTCGGGTGTTGGGCAGCGATCACTTCAGCGAGTCGTCGCTGTATCGCGCGGGGCATGCGCACTTGTATCGGCCCTAGATCCAATCGCGAGCAGGCTCGCTCCCACAGTTGACCGAGTTGTTCCTGAATATGCGATCCAATGTGGGAGCGAGCCTGCTCGCGATGAGGCCGTTGAACTCCACACATCATCCATAAAAAACGGCGCTCACGGGGCGCCGTTTTTATGCCGCAGCGAACACCTTAGTAGTAGGCGTTTTCTTTCTGCGTGTGGTCAGTGACGTCACGGACGCCCTTGAGCTCTGGAATACGCTCGAGCAAGGTGCGCTCGATGCCTTCCTTCAAGGTCACGTCTGCCTGGCCGCAGCCCTGGCAACCGCCGCCGAACTGCAGAACGGCGATGCCGTCTTCCACCACATCGATCAGGCTGACCTGACCGCCGTGGCTGGCCAGCCCCGGGTTGATTTCGGTTTGCAGGTAGTAATTGATGCGCTCGTTGATCGGGCTGTCGGCATTGACCATCGGTACCTTGGCGTTTGGCGCCTTGATGGTCAGCTGGCCGCCCATGCGGTCGGTGGCGTAGTCGACAACCGCGTCATCCAGGAAGGCTTCGCTGAACGAATCGATGTAGGCGGTGAAGCTTTTGAGCCCCAGCGCCGTGTCTTCGGGCTTTTCTTCGCCCGGCTTGCAGTAGGCAATGCAGGTTTCGGCGTACTGGGTGCCAGGCTGGGTGATGAAAACGCGGATTCCGATGCCCGGGGTGTTCTGCTTGGACAGCAGATCAGCCAGGTAATCGTGGGCGGCGTCGGTGATGGTAATAGCGGTCATGGAAACTCCTCGCAGGCTTGGGCGCAGTTTACGCCAATCATCGCGCCGGACAAAGTCCCAGTATTTTTGTCGGGAAAGATTCGGACGACGCAGCCGTGTAGGAGCTGCCGAAGGCTGCGATCTTTTGATGTTGCTTTTTTTAAAATCAAAAGATCGCAGCCTCGTTGCACTCGACAGCTCCTACACAGCTCCTACACAGCTCCTACACAGCGCCTACACGGGGGATAGGGGGGCAATCAGAGGTTTTCGTAGCGGTTCATGTCCAGCACGCCCTCTTCCACCGGGTCGGTTTCGTGGATGTAGCGGCGCAAATCGTGAAAGTACTGCCAGAACTGAGGATGACTGCGACGAATGCCCCAACGCTCTACGATTTTCTCGAAACGATTCGCGTCCTTGGCGTTTTCCATGGCATCGACAAACTCAGGTACCTCTGCCGCCGGGATGTTGAACATGAAGTTCGGATAGCTGCTGAGTACGCCGGGGAAAATGGTGACGGTGTCCAGCTCCGGCTGATAACGCAGCGACTCGCCAATCAGGAAGGCCACGTTGCTGTGGGCACGGTTACGCAACAGGCTATAGATCACGCGCTGGCCGCTCGCGGTTTCGATCCGCAGCATCGTCGCTTCGGGCAATTGATCGATGACCTTGAGCCCCGCCGCGGGACGCGAAGTCAAGCGGCTCAGGGCCTGCTCGGCGTTCTGCAAGTCCAGATCGATGTTCGGCCGAGAGCAATAGGCGCCGTCGCAGCGGTTGATCGGGTCCGGCTTGGCGTTGAGGTCACCGTAGCGCACCAGCAACTGCATGGCGAAATCGCGTTTGGGGTCCTTTGTATCGAGTGTCAACGCGGTCGGTTTGTCGTCATCGATGGCCTCATAGTCCAGCCACAACTTGATTTGCCCACTGCTCTGGTACCAGTCGTCGAGGTAACCGATCCGTGAATCGGCTGGCATCAGGCGCAAAAAGTTCTGCTCGGCACCGTTGCGGATCAGATCGAAATACAGGCGTGTCTGGGCCTGATGAGACACATTACCGAACACATCGAAATTCACCGCCAACTGATAATAGGTTCGCTCCAGCAACGGGAAATCGAACAGCCACAGTGTTTGCGGCACCTCGCCAATCAGGCCTTTGGTCACGGCGGCACTGTCGAAATGCCGGAAGATGCTCAGCAACGCATTGTCATTGCCCGCCCACAGGGTCGACCAGCTCGGCGCCGGCAGATCGGCATAGCTGTCGCGGCGTAGAGCTTCGTATTCATTGCGTTTATCTCGGTAGTCGCGCCACAGGCTCAGAACGCTGCCCACATCGTCGTTTTGCCCAGGCATCGCCAGCAAGGGTGTGGCCTGGCCTCGATAATCCGGGTCGGTGATGTAGAGATCGTGTTCCGGCGCCTGGAACAACGCCCAGAAGTTGTCGCGAATAACATCCGTAGCGATCTGGCCACGACAAACCGGGCCGCGAATAAAGGTGCGAACGAAGTATTCGGCGTTATCGAGCATGAACTGATAACGCGCCTGGGCCGGGATGGCCTCGAAGGTCTGGAACGGATTGGCCCGGCTCTGCGGCCCATAGCCTGGCAGCGCGCTGACCTGCCAGTTGCCGTTATAGAACAGGCTTTTGACCCGCGCCATTTTGGCCGCGCTCAGTGGATAGGTGATGTGCGTCTTGTGCACGATAACGCCCTGCACCGGCCACAGACGGTAATAGAACTCGGTGCCAGGGTCGTCGTTAGGACGACGGGTGCTGATCAGGTCGATCGGTTGACCTGTTGGCGTGCGCGAACGCACCCACTGGAAGAAATGCCCCGGCTCGCCGTCCTTGAAATACAGGTGCGCGAGAAACCAGTGCTCGAACAGCCAGCGCCCCACCAGGCTTTGCCGCGCGCCCGGAGCATTGAGCAGGTTTTCCCACTGCACCAACTGTAAGGCTTCCTTGGCGCTCGGAACCAGGCCCTGTTCATCGATGGGGGCGCCGGATGCCAACCAGCGTTGCAAGGTCTGGTATTGCTGGTCGGTCAGACCGGTGACCGCCAACGGCATGCCTTCCTTGGGGTGAGCACTGGCGTAACCGTCGACCTGCGCCGGCATGGCGCACATGTTGTCGCGATTGAGACCCAGGACAATGTCCTCGGGCAATTTGGCGTTGGGCTGCAACGGCGTTCCATGGCCCATTTCAAGCATTCGCGCCATCAATGCCGCCTGGCTGCCCTGGGCATCGAGCACCGAATAGAAGCCCTTTTGCTGCCAAGCGTGCTTGCCGAACGCATCGTAGAACAATCGAGTGGGTGCAACAGCCTGGCTACGGTCACCGTCATACACCGGGACTTTCGTCGCGCCGCGCGCCGCTCCTTCGCCGCTGCCCAGATTGAGCTGGCAGGCGGCATCGTTGCAGGCATGGCAAGCCACACACTTCTCAGTGAAAATCGGTTGAATATCGCGGGTGTAGGAAATGGCAGGAGAATTCGCCGGCCCCTGCGCCACGGCGCCCCAGCTCAAACACAGCAACACACTGCTGATGACGACGCGATACGACATGTTCTGAACCCGATCCTTGAAAACGCCGCGATTCTACCGGGCTGGCAACCGCTTCAACATGAACGATATTCATGCAAAACCCGGACATGCTCCAAAAGCGCACAGGTTTGTTATCATCCCGGCCCTTCGTCATGGTCTTTCCGAGTAGTCCCAATGTCCGATCGCAGTGTTCGCCTTCAAGCTCTCAAGCACGCCCTCAAAGAGCGCATTCTGATTCTCGATGGCGGTATGGGCACGATGATCCAGAGCTACAAGCTCGAAGAGCAGGATTACCGTGGCAAACGCTTCGCCGATTGGCCGAGCGATGTCAAAGGCAACAACGACCTGTTGGTGCTGACTCGCCCGGACGTGATCGGTGGCATCGAGAAAGCTTATCTGGATGCCGGCGCTGACATTCTGGAAACCAACACCTTCAACGCCACCCGGATTTCCATGGCCGATTACGGCATGGAAGCCCTGACCTACGAACTGAACGTAGAAGGCGCCCGGCTGGCGCGCAAGGTCGCCGATGCAAAAACCCTCGAAACCCCGGACAAGCCGCGCTTCGTTGCCGGCGTGCTCGGTCCGACCAGCCGTACCTGTTCGCTGTCTCCGGACGTGAACAACCCCGGCTACCGCAACGTGACCTTCGATGAGCTGGTGGAAAACTACACCGAGTCCACCAAAGGCCTGATCGAAGGCGGCGCCGACCTGATCCTGATCGAAACCATCTTCGACACCCTCAACGCCAAGGCCGCGATCTTCGCCGTACAAGGTGTGTTCGAAGAGCTGGGCATCGAGTTGCCGATCATGATTTCCGGCACCATCACCGACGCCTCCGGCCGTACCCTGTCCGGCCAGACCACCGAAGCCTTCTGGAACTCCGTGGCCCACGCCAAGCCGATCTCGGTCGGCCTGAACTGCGCCCTCGGCGCCCGCGAACTGCGCCCGTACCTGGAAGAACTGTCGGACAAGGCCAGCACCCACGTCTCGGCGCACCCGAACGCTGGCCTGCCCAACGAATTCGGCGAGTACGACGAGCTGCCGGCCGAGACCGCGAAAGTCATCGAAGAATTCGCTCAGAGCGGCTTCCTCAACATCGTCGGCGGTTGCTGCGGCACCACGCCGGGCCACATCGAAGCCATCGCCAAGGCCGTGGCCGGTTATGCGCCGCGCCAGATTCCGGAAATCCCCAAGGCCTGCCGCCTCTCGGGCCTGGAACCGTTCACCATTGATCGCAACTCGCTGTTCGTCAACGTCGGCGAGCGCACCAACATCACAGGTTCCGCCAAGTTCGCCCGCCTGATCCGTGAAGACAACTACACCGAAGCCCTGGAAGTCGCCCTGCAACAGGTCGAAGCCGGCGCCCAGGTGATCGACATCAATATGGACGAAGGCATGCTCGATTCGAAGAAGGCCATGGTGACCTTCCTCAATCTGATTGCCGGCGAACCGGACATCTCCCGTGTACCGATCATGATCGACTCCTCCAAGTGGGAAGTGATCGAAGCCGGCCTCAAGTGCATCCAAGGCAAGGGCATCGTCAACTCCATCAGCATGAAGGAAGGCGTCGAGCAGTTCATTCATCACGCCAAACTGTGCAAGCGCTACGGCGCCGCCGTGGTGGTGATGGCCTTCGACGAAGCCGGCCAGGCAGATACCGAAGCGCGCAAGAAAGAGATCTGCAAACGCTCCTACGACATTCTGGTCAACGAAGTCGGCTTCCCGCCGGAAGACATCATCTTCGACCCGAACATCTTTGCCGTGGCCACCGGTATCGAAGAACACAACAACTATGCTGTGGACTTCATCAATGCCTGTGCCTACATCCGCGACGAGCTGCCGTACGCCCTGACGTCGGGCGGTGTATCCAACGTGTCGTTCTCGTTCCGTGGCAACAACCCGGTGCGCGAGGCGATTCACTCGGTGTTCCTGCTGTACGCGATCCGCTCCGGCCTGACCATGGGTATCGTCAACGCCGGTCAGTTGGAGATCTACGACCAGATTCCGCTGGAACTGCGCGACGCCGTCGAAGACGTGATCCTCAACCGCACCCCGGAAGGCACCGACGCCCTGCTCGCCATCGCCGACAAGTACAAGGGTGACGGCAGCGTCAAGGAAGCCGAGACCGAAGAGTGGCGCAACTGGGACGTCAACAAGCGTCTGGAACATGCGCTGGTCAAGGGCATCACCACCCACATCGTCGAAGACACCGAAGAGTCGCGCCAGTCCTTCGCCCGCCCGATCGAAGTGATCGAAGGCCCGCTGATGTCCGGCATGAACATCGTCGGCGACCTCTTCGGCGCCGGCAAAATGTTCCTGCCGCAGGTGGTGAAATCCGCCCGTGTGATGAAGCAGGCCGTGGCGCACTTGATCCCGTTCATCGAGCTGGAAAAAGGCGACAAGCCGGAAGCCAAGGGCAAGATCCTCATGGCCACGGTGAAAGGCGACGTGCACGACATCGGCAAGAATATCGTTGGCGTGGTACTGGGCTGCAATGGCTATGACATCGTCGACCTCGGCGTGATGGTGCCGGCGGAGAAAATCCTCCAGGTCGCCAAGGAACAAAAGTGCGACATCATCGGCCTGTCCGGCCTGATCACCCCGTCGCTGGATGAAATGGTCCACGTGGCGCGCGAGATGCAGCGTCAGGATTTCCATCTGCCATTGATGATCGGTGGCGCCACCACCTCCAAGGCGCACACGGCGGTGAAAATCGAGCCCAAGTACAGCAACGACGCGGTGGTGTACGTCACCGACGCCTCCCGCGCCGTGGGTGTGGCCACGCAGTTGCTGTCCAAGGAACTGAAAGCCGGTTTCGTCGAGAAGACCCGTGAAGAATACGTCGACGTCCGCGAGCGCACCGCCAACCGCAGCGCCCGCACCGAGCGCCTGAGCTACGCCGCGTCGATTGCGAAAAAACCGCAGTTCGACTGGGGCACTTATGAGCCGGTCAAACCGACCTTTACCGGCTCCAAGGTGCTGGACAATATCGATCTGAAGGTGCTGGCCGAGTACATCGACTGGACTCCTTTCTTCATTTCCTGGGATTTGGCCGGCAAGTTCCCGCGCATTCTGCAGGACGAAGTGGTCGGTGAAGCCGCCACCGCGTTGTATGCCGACGCCCAGGAAATGCTCGCCAAACTGATCGATGAGAAGCTGATCAGCGCCCGCGCCGTGTTCGGTTTCTGGCCGGCCAATCAGGTGCGGGACGATGACATTGAAGTCTATGGCGATGACGGCAAGCCATTGGCCAAGCTGCATCACCTGCGCCAGCAGATCATCAAGACCGACGGCAAGCCGAACTTCTCCCTGGCGGACTTTGTCGCGCCGAAAGACAGTGAACTGACCGACTACGTGGGTGGCTTTATCACCACTGCGGGCATCGGCGCCGAAGAAGTGGCCAAGGCCTATCAGGACGCTGGCGACGACTACAACTCGATCATGGTCAAGGCCCTGGCCGACCGTTTGGCCGAGGCCTGTGCCGAGTGGCTGCACCAGCAGGTGCGTAAAGAGCACTGGGGTTACGCGAAGGACGAAGTGCTGGACAACGAGGCGCTGATCAAGGAGCAGTACAGCGGTATCCGCCCTGCCCCGGGCTACCCGGCTTGCCCGGATCACACCGAGAAAGCCACGCTGTTTGCCCTGCTCGACCCAGACGCCGCCGAAATGCGCGCCGGCCGCAGCGGTGTGTTCCTCACCGAGCACTACGCGATGTTCCCGGCGGCAGCAGTCAGCGGCTGGTACTTCGCTCACCCGCAGGCGCAGTACTTCGCCGTGGGCAAGATCGACAAGGACCAGGTGCAGAGCTACACGTCGCGTAAAGGCCAGGAGCTGAGCGTGACCGAACGCTGGCTGGCGCCGAACCTCGGCTACGACGACTGAATCGTCAGCTGAAAAGATACCCCCCGGCACCGGGCAAACCGGTGACGGGGGCTTGCGTTACAGGTTTGCCCCTGCCGTTGATGAGCCGGCTCCCCCGCCAGTCGATTCAATCGCCTCGACCACCTTTCGAGATAGCTCAATCAGCTTCGCATTGCGCGCGGCCGCCTGATCGAAAAGCTGACTTAAAAAAGCCGGATCGTCGGCACTGATCGTTTGATCGTCAGCCCCGACATCCACCTCATCAAGCGCGTTGAACACCTCGGGGTACTTTTCCTTGAGATAGTCCACCCAATAGTCACGCTGAATCAGGTCTTCGAAAAATGCATCACCCTGTTCTGCGTTGATCACCGCCGTGCGCGCCTCAGCCATCTGTGCAGATGTGACACCCGAGCTGAACGTCATGTGTTTCGGTTGACCGGGCAGTTCCAGACCGTCGCTCCAGCCACTGGTCAGGCCGATTCGATAGCCCAGTCGCACCTCCGCTTCATCCTCACCCGACTCCATGGCGGCGTTTGTCGCCCAATCGTCCACCTTATCCAGACGGAAGAGCTGTCGGGACAGTTTCAACAACGCCCGCCCCTTCAGCGCCAGGCGCCCCACCGGCATATCGAGCAAGGCATTGTGGGTGAAGACTTTGCTCTCCAGCCCACTGAAGGTCAGGATTCGACCGTCGACGCAGGTGCCATGGGTATTGGAGCTGGCGAACAGGATCTCTCTGAGCTCTGAGTTGCTGGCGGCAGCCTCCATCACTGTCCATACCCGGCGTGTCAGGTCGGCATTGGCCACCCTGAATTCCTGCGTGTCCTGTAGTCGCGCAAGCAGATGAAAAAACGCTGCATGATCCGGTTCCGCCGCCAATTGACTCCAGATTTGAGTTTTGCTGGCCAACTCCTCGGGCAAGGCATTGGCCAGCCATGGCGCTTGTTGTTCGGAGTCGGGCTCAACGTCCGGTAGCACTTCATCAGACTCGACGCTCGAGTCGTCACTGTCGCCATCACCGCCATTCTCATCGATCATTTCGTCCAGATCGGAGTGCGATAACCCCAGCACACTATCGAGGGCGGTTCTCTGGCGGTAATCCCTGATGCGCTCAAGGCTTTCACGGGACAGGTTGTAGTTGTCGCTCAGGTCAGTCCCGGCCAGCAACACATCATGGCTGCTATCGAAAGCCAGCGCAGGAATCGATGTGATGTCGTTGCGGCTCAGGATCAGGGTTCGCAGTCGCTGTGCATCGAGTACGCCTTGCGGCCAGTCGGTCAGGTTGTTGTTGCTCAAATCGAGCGTTTCAAGCCGTTCAAAGCCGCCGACATCAAAACTATCCAGTGCGTTGTAACTCAGGTCCAGCCAGGTCAAACGCTCCAGCGGGTTCAATGCGGCATACAGTTGCCCGGTGTCGCCCAAGCGGTTTGTGGAAAGTTCCAGGCGTTCAAGGTTGGCCATGTACTGCACGGGTTCGGGCAGCGTCTGCAAATCATTGCCATTGAGCGCCAGCCTTTTGAGCCGGGTAAAAGCCTTGAGAAAACCGTTGGAGCCTTGCGCGGAATGCCGGATGCCGCTCAGATTCAAAGACCCCACATGGGAGAACGCAGCCGGCAGTTCGGGAAGATCACCCAGTTGCAGCCCATTGAGGGTCAACTCGACATCTGCGGCACCCTCAGCGACGGTCAAACCCTCGCGCCAGCACTCCAGGATGCGCAAGGCTCCCTGGCGGCGCTTGGCAGACGTCACTGCCCAGCCAGCGCCGTGGGATTCTCGGGTATACAGCCAGCCATTCAACTCGCGGGTCAGCGTGTCGAACGTCTGGTCCCATCCCGCCAGACGTTCGCCAATTTCAACGTCAGTCGTCCCGCTTTCGCGCCACTGCTCGATCACTTGCAAGGCGTCTCCATCGGCCAGTGCAGGTTTCAATCGTTGCAGGCGCTTAACGAAATGCGCGGCCCCCTCTGCGGCGGGCACGTCGGGCAACGGCAGCAAATGACCGGCGAGCGAATAACCGCTTTCCGAAGGAGGAAAGACGGACGGCACCGCTTGCGCGTCAAACCGCTCCAGAGTTCCGACAGGCAGGTTCCTGGTCAATTCAATTCGCTGTCGGGCCGCGTTCAGCACGGTCCTGGCTGGCTGCGTCAACGGGGCGCCCGTCAAATTGGTCTTGAGCGGCATGTCACCCTCAAGCACCGCCTGTGGCAAAGATGAAATCCTGGTGTTGCGCAGATCGAGCCAGTTCAGGTCTGGCAGATGCTCTGCCCCCTTCGGCCACTCATGCAGCGCGGTCGCCTGCAAGTTAAGGGAGATGAGATGAGGCATGCCACTGACGTCCAGCGAGTTCAACGGATTGATACTCAGATCCAGCGACTCCAGCGCGCCCAAACCGTCGAAAACCTGCTGAACAGCAGGGTCGACGATTATCTGGTTGGCCGAGAGATCCAGGTGGGTCAGTTTCGCAAGGTCTCCAGAAGCGATGGGAACCTGCGTCAAATCATTGCCACTGAGGTCAAGTGTTTTAAGTTCGGTAAAGCCTCCAACAAAGCGACTTATCTGTTCGACCGGAGCCCGCAAGCCCGGTAAATACAGGGTGCGTACATGGTCAAATGCACCGACCGGCAACTGCGGCAGCTCATTGAATTGCAGATCCGGCAGCTCGAGTACGGAGGCATCGAGCGTGCCGCCGTAACGCTTGAAGGCACCGTTACGCCAACAGGCCCGGATAAGCGTTGCCGCCCGTGTGCGTCCCAGTATTTGCTGCACGCTTGTACCTGGCAGCAGCGCATGTTCAGACCATTCGTTGAGTTGCTGGTCAAGTTGATGGCGCTGTTCGCTCATTTCCTCGATGGCCTTGAACCTCGCTTCGGCGTCCTGCCATTGTTCGGTGAACCGGATGAATACGGTGGCCGAAGATTGGTTGAGTCCCTCACCCAGACGCTGCAGTTCCCCCCGGCAATAGTCCCTGACCATTTCCTCCTGATCGACCAGATGCTCGGGGTAATTCTTGACGTACTCATAGGCGGGCTTGAAGTTTTCCCGAAGAAATAACGACCAATCCAACGACAACCCCGACCACAACTTTTCGTGCCCCTGGAATAGGCCCTCGGGTAATGTCCTGATGCTGGTGTGCTTGAGGTTCAGGCGCTCGAGGAACGGCAGGTCGAGCGCGCCGGCTGGCCATTCGAACATCGAAGGGGCCAAGACCTCCAGTGAGCGCAAGTTGCGCATCCGGATGACGTCCAGTTCCATCGGCGCGAAACCGGACGAGTAAACATGAAGTGCTTCAAGCCTGGTTAACGAACTCAGTCTTGACGGCATGTCCACCGCGAACGGAACAGCGGAATACAGGCTAAGGTGCACAAGGTGCTGCATGCTGCTCAACGCTTCGGGCACGTTGGTGAATTGGCTGCCATTTATGCGCAGCGTTTTCAGATTGGGAAAGTGCGCCACAAGCGTTTCTACATTGGTATCGGTGACGAACTGCCCTCGCACGTTGAGCTCACGTACATGGGAAAAATCCGCCGACAAGGACGGGAGTGGGTCATCACTGGTCAACTCAAGCCGCTGCAATTGCGGGTATTGTTCGGCCAACGGTGAGTTTCGCCAGCATTCCTTGATATTTCGCGCGACGGCAGCTCTGCCATCGAGCATTGAATCCCAAACAGTCCCCGAAACAGATTCGCTGACCCATTGATCGAGCGCCGATTCGAGTGTGTCCCACTCACGACTGCGCTCCTGCAACAAGCTGTAGACCTGAGCGTCGGTTTTCCCGTTGCGCAGCTGTTCCAGAATGAAACCATTGGCTTGCCGATCAGAGAGCCCCGGATAGACATCCTGCACCCGCGTCGTCAGCGAAGGATTGATGCCCTGCCCACGCCCACTGGCGTAGTACCCCACCGAGTGCTCCGCCACACGCACTGGCGGCTTGAACCTGCCGCGGCTGCCGCTTGGTGCCTGAAGCTGTTGCGTCCATTTAGCGCGGTGCTCGATCGCCGAGTCGATGACCGCCCTGCGCAGTTCCCCGCTTTGAGCGACATGGGGAATACCCAAGGCCGTGCGTGACTCATCGGGCAAGGCGTGCATGATCGAGGTGTAAAAGTTGTGACCGTCACGGGGCACGCTGTTAAGCATTTCGCCGCGCTCATCGAACGCTTGATAGGAAGGCCCGTTCTTCACCAGATATTTGCGACTGACCGCCGTTTCGCTTCCAACCCCCTCGAGCAATGGGCCGTTGATGTGACCATCGCGAACTTCCAGCCGCACCGCATCGGACCAGCCAGGCAGTTGCTCCAGGGCATGCAAGGCAAGCCACCGACTATCAGCCGACATCATGCGTTCCCCGTGCAGGCCGACAAAAGCCCGACTCAGTCGCCCTTGCTGCGCATACCAACGGGCTTCTTCCAGCATTCGCAATGGAATATGACGCGTTGTTTTCAGGCGTGTGAGCTCTTCTGCGTTTGCATCCAGCAGCACCCTTTGTGCCGCCGCCTCGCCAAGCCCTGGACAAGCACGCTGCAATCGGTCGACCGGTGACCCTGGCTCTACCGATTCAATGACCGCAGTGCCCGTAAGATCCGCCTCAAACAGCCGCATGACATCGATCAACTCAGGGGGTGGAGGCAGATGGTCCATGTGCATCTTGCGCAGGGCATTGTCGCCGACACCACTGATGTCGGCGATTTTGAGCAACTGCTCATCGGTGAACGCCTCTGTGATATGGCCCATGCGTCGTAGCAGCGCAAGACGGTCCCAGGTCAGGGGACGCTCAAGCGAATGGCGCCACGCCCCGTGTCCGTTATGTTTGAGTATCGGCTGCCACGCCTGTGCATCGGTGGGATGCTTGATGCGCCATTTCTTCAAGGATTTATCGAACGTTGTTTCATAGACCTTGCCCGCCTGGCGGATGCAGGTCTTATCGCCAACACGATGAAGCCCCAGGGCGTCAGGGCTTGAATCGGTACCCGGCACAATGTCACTTTCATAAGCGCCCAGGTCCGGCTTCCACAGACGACTGTCGCCGTTGGAGCGTGTGACGGGCTCCAGGCGTTCGACCACAGGCGCAGGTTTCACCACTGCCAGTTTGCCCGCTGCTTTTGCCACACCGCCCAACACCGCTATAAAAGCCAGGTTTTCAGCTACATCGATCAAATGCGCCTTGGCAGCCTGGTGATCGCCCTCACTCCACTCGATCGCACCTTCGAAGGTCTCATACAGCAGTTGGCTGGCCATCACCACCATCATGATCTCGCCCAGTACCGGCACGAACATTGAGACGATGTTGAAGCCGAGCATGCCGATTTCCAGCAGGTGATTGAGCTTTTCCGTGCGCACCTTCGCATCGACAGCTGCCGTGGGGACTGCATGGCTGCGCGCATCGGCGATTACCTTTGCACAGCTTTGTTCGTAGAGATAAGTAAAGAGATCGGTGTTGGCAGCCCAGATGTTCGCCCCGCCCGCCTGATTGATCACGGAAGGATTGAGATAGGGATCATCGACCGGTTCCTGCCTGCTCGAACGCTCAGGTGGCAATTGCTTGATGCGGGCGAACGTAGAGAACGGTGGAATGAGCTGTGCGACTTTCACCCAGATGGAATCCAAGGGGTCGCCAGGAGCATCCGCAGCTTTACGGGTGAACTGACTGAAGTAATAAGGGTGATCGGCATAAGCCACAAACTGGCTGAAAAAACGCTGGTGCGCCGTTGGACCGTCACTGCTTTGGTGCGATCCGCCCCGGACCGTGAACTGGCGCTTGAATTCTTCGCGCAGCTGATCAGAGGTGTAGCGTTTGAGCGGGTGTTCGGGATCGTGGGGTATGTAGAGGATGAACTCACTGGAGTAGCGAAACTTTTCACTGATGCTGAACACAACGCAGCCCGTCATCCTGCGGTTCATCAAACTCAGGTCGCGAAACCAGACGGGCTTGCTGCCCAGCCGGGGATGCAGTTCGCCCTTAATGATCGAGAGGATCATTGCGTAGTCAGCCGGTTCAATATCCTTTTTCAACAAAGCCACTTCGGCAGCCGCTCTTAAAGTTGCCTTCTGACTGGTCATGTATTGCTGGCGAAGTGTGGTTCCGGCCCCGGCATCGGCTGGCTGAAAAAACGCTTTCACATAAGTCTGATACTGCGCCCCGATATCCAGGGAGCGACACAGTGACAGGAACTGAGTGACCGTCATGTTGACGCTGACCGCCTGAAACACGCCCGGGGTCGATGTTTCCTGGATAAACCCGGATTGCGAATGAAAGGCGCCTGTCTTGCATTCGGATTCTTCGAAATTATGCAGCGTTGCCTGCAACAACGAGAGCTTCATGACTTCGAACGTTGATACTTCGATTTCCAGGACGCCCACCTCCAGAGGGCGTCGCAGACATACCAGCGTTTTGCTGACGTCTACCTCCACACCGAATCGATCCTTCAGGGCCTTGCTGAGTAATGGCTCGGCGAAGGCGTCGATGTCTTTTAGCGCCGACATCGTTTTGTCCAGAAGCGTCTGGGCAGTAAAACTGGCGTGGGAAGTTTCTCTCAAAGCCCGCTGTCGCTCGGTGGTTGCACTTGAATACCACTGCGGCAGGCGCGTGCCGCCGGCTTTCAGGGCCGCTCGTCTTGCCGGCGTGGCATCGATCAGCCAACCGGGCGTGAGTTGCTCAAGAAGCTCGCCATGAATGCTGCTTGTTGCTGGAGTCAAATCTTTAGTGGACATGCTGTCTCTCCTGACATGGGGAGCGACAGAACATCATTTCAACGGGCTGGGGCTGCGGTAGATAGTTATCGTGAGGGTGACGATGGATTACCAATTGCTTCAGTCGGGACCGGGTCGGTCGCAGCACGAATCCCTGGATTGGCTATGCTCAGAGGACTCACTTTTTTGCCGGGGGATTTATGGACGATCCAGTCGACAACAAACCGCCGACGTTCTGGCAGATGCTGCAGAGTGTCATGGCGGCAGCGTTCGGGGTGCAAAGCGGCAAGAACCGGGCGCGTGATTTCACACACGGCAAACCCAGTCATTTCGTGATATTGGGCATCCTGTTCACGACGGTGTTCGCCCTGACGCTGTTCGGCATCGTCAAACTGGTACTGCTACTGGCGGGAATCTGAAGCCGCTCAGTGCATCAGGGTTTGCAGGCTGAATGGATAGCGGTACGAAGGTGGTCGCCCCTTGGCCGAGAGCTGATGAAAATTCACGCCAAAATCCTGCTTGGTTCCCATCCTGAGCAGTCGCTTTGCTTGCGTGCGACTGATCAATTCCAATAGTGGAATTTGCCGGTCACGACCTCCGTACCGACTGACGTCGATGCCTTCGTCATAATCATGCAATTGCACCAAGGCCCAGCCACCCAGGGTGAAATGCCCGCCCAGCAGAACGCTCAGGCGGTTGTCCAGCAGCGCTTGCAACGCCGCCGGTGAATTGTTGATGGCGCTGAACAACGCATCCTTGCCCGGAACGCCACCGGCCTCGGTGTATGCCTGCATGACGCCGAACGCCATTTCGTCATTGGCCGACCAGACCAGAGACGTTTGCGGATAACGCTTGAACAAAAGCCTTGCTTGCTCGTAGGCACGCTGCCGTGTCCAGCCGCCATAGACCAGTTGACGCAAACGCACCTGAGGGTGCTCGGCCAGCGCCCGACGCATGCCTTTCTCGCGCAATTGTGCAGAGGGCGTGACTTTCAAACCGGAAAAAGCCAGCAAATCAATTGTCTGACCTGGGGCCACCGGGCGATGGAGTCGAATCAGCTCCTTGAGCATCAGGTAGCCGCCCTCTTCATCGTTGGGTACGAGGCTGCCAACCCAGTCGGGATATTTGTCGGGCCGGGCGCCGAGCATTCGAGCCTGGTCCAGTGTCAGGGCGTTGTTGACAAGGAACAGCTTTACGCCACTGCCTTTGGCCAGACGCAACACTTCAGGTGCGACGGATTGCTCGTTGACGAATACCAGATAGTCGGGACGATGTTGTCCCTGAAGAGCTTCGCGCGCCTGTTTGATGATGTTCTCAGGCACCCGATCGGAATACTGGATGCGCAGATCCATGCCAAGATTGCTGGCGGCGGCCTGCATGAACTGCGAGTAACTGACCCAAAAAGCTTCATTTGGGGCTCCGGGATTCAGGAACAGCACTGACGCCGCTTGAGCACAAGGTCCCACGACCATGCCCAGCGCCAGCAGTACGCCACATAGAAACTTCAACATTTGTCGTCCGAGCCCCCGGAAATTCGCCGCGCATTATAGCCAGCGAACGCCCGCAAAACGGCGTTTATTCCGGTTTTTGTCCGACAATCGTCGGAACGAGGCCAGGACGGGTCGTTTACTGATGACTGACCCAAAATACAGCGGTGCCGACGACCAGAATGATCAGGAACAGAATCGCCCAGGCATCGACGGAGCTATCGCTTTTCCTTGCTTTGGTTGGGTTGCTCATTGCATCGCCTCTTGTCGGTTTTATCGGTGATTGCACGAAGACTCGACCACAGTTAAGACGATGATTGCCCGCACGACAAATGTGGGTTAAGTAACAACTATTCTCGTTAGGCGTTTTGGTTCTTTACATATACTCAAACATCACTTTTGCGCATAACTACAAACTGGTATCTTGCCCCGGCTCCGTAGGGAGTGCGCGGCCGTGCGCGCAGAATTGCAGCGGTTCTTCGGACTCAAGCAAGCACAAAAACGCAGCTGTATCCGAGCGACCCAAGCCTGAGAACAGGACTCATATGTACGTATACGACGAATACGATCAGCGGATCATCGAGGACCGCGTCAAGCAGTTCCGTGATCAGACCCGACGCTATCTGGCAGGCGAGCTGAGCGAAGAAGAATTCCGCCCCCTGCGCCTGCA
>NZ_JBOIBY010000316.1:0-2608 GCF_050739655.1 Pseudomonas sp.
GCCGCGTTCATTCAGAATTTCCGCGTTATCGTTAACGTTTTTCGCGAGCAAGCTCGCTCCTACAGTTGACCTTCATCGCTTAACTGACTGGCATTAAGGCCTGCCCGCGAAAGCGGTGGGTCTGACACATTGATATGGGATGGGCTGCCGTCTTCGCGGGCAAGCCTCGCCCCCACATTTTTTGCGCAAGCCACGCCATTTGTGAACGACATGCCCCCTGTAGGAGCTGCCGCAGGCTGCGATCTTTTGTCTTGATTTTCAGGAACAAGATCAAAAGATCGCAGCCTCGTTGCACTCGACAGCTCCTACAGGTAACGCGCTCAGACAGAAAGTGAGTGAACGCAATCACTCCTACAAAGAGCGCAGCTATTGGTCTATCAGTGCGCGATGCACACCGATTTGAGCTCGGTGTAAGCCTCGATCACTGCACGACCGAACTCACGGCCCATGCCCGACTGTTTGACGCCACCGAACGGCATCGCCGGGTCGAGCAACACGTGGGCGTTGACCCATACCGTACCGGCTTCGATGCGCGGCACCAGGTTCATGGCTTTGCTCAGGTCGTTGGTCCACAGGCTGGCGGCCAGGCCGTAGCGGTTGTCGTTGGCCAACTCGATGACGGCATCTTCATCGTCAAACGGCATCACGCCCAGCACCGGACCGAACACTTCTTCGCGGGCTACGGCCATGGTGTGATCGATATCGGCCAGAATGGTCGGCTGCACGAAGAAGCCATCGCCTTCAAGCAATTCACCGCCAGTCACCACCCGAGCACCTTCCTGGCGAGCCCGTTCAATGTGTTTGAGCACACTTTGTTGTTGCTTGCGCGATACCAGCGGGTTGATCGCTGCGTCGCAGTTCATGCCATCGCCAATCGGCATGGACGAGACAGCCGCCGCCAAGGCTTCGACGAACTTGTCGTGGATCGAGCGATGCACATAGAAGCGCGAGGCTGCTGCGCACACTTGGCCGTTGTTGAGCAGGCCGCCGAGGATCGCGCCCTGAACCGCTTTCTCGATGTCGGCATCGGCGAGCACGATCATCGGGTTCTTGCCGCCCAGCTCCAGGGAAAAGCGCGTCATGTTTTCCATGCACGCTACGCCAACGCTTTTGCCCACGGCGGTGGAGCCGGTGAACGACACCTTGCTTACCAGCGGATGGGAAGTCAGTACGCCGCCCACCGAGGCGCCGCCACCGGTCACGACGTTGAATACGCCCGCCGGGATGCCTGCTTCCAGGGCCAGCTCAGCCAGGCGCATGGCGGTCAGCGGGGTTTCCATGGCGGGTTTGATGATCACGGTGCAACCGGTGGCCAATGCAGGCATCAGCTTCCAGGCAGCGATCAGCAGCGGGAAGTTCCACGGCACGATGCCGACGACCACGCCCACTGGCTCACGCTTGGTGAACGCGGTGAACTTGGCACCTGGCGGCAACGGGATCGATACATCGAAGGTCTGGCCTTCAATCTTGGTCGACCAGCCGGACATGTAGCGCATGAATTCCACGGTGGCGTTCAGGTCCAGGGCACGGGCCATGTTGATTGACTTGCCCTGGCTCAGGGTTTCCAGCTGCGCCAGTTCTTCTGCGTGCTCTTCCACAAGACGGGTGAAGTTCAGCAGGATGCGTTCACGGTCGGCAGGACGCAGGCTGGACCAGACGCCGGATTTGAATGCCTTGTGCGATGACTGCACCGCTTGCTCGACGATTTGCAGCGGCGCATCGAGGGTTTCGCACAGGGTTTGACCGGTGGCCGGGTTGACCACGGCAATGCTTTCGCCCTCGGCGAACACCCACTGACCATCGATAAAGCAGCCGTGACGGCGTTCAAGGAATGCAGCCACCTGCGGCAGGGTTTCAACGTTGCTCATAAATCACCTTTTATTCGAATGTAGGAGCCGGCTTGCTGGCGATAGCGTCTTTGTGCGCGGTGCAAGATTCAAGGCCGCCATCGCTGACAAGCCAGCTCCCACAGGGATTGGTTGGTCAGGCAAGTAACCAGCCGCTTAGTGTTGTTCTTTGAGATAGCACACGACCGCCTGGCGATCGTCGGCCGAAGCCAGGCCCATGTAAGGCATGTAGGTGCCAGGCACATAGGCTTGAGGTTGAGTGATGAGTTGCTCGATGTTCTCGGCCTGCCAGTCGATGTTCTTGCTGCGCATGGCCTGGGAATAGTTGAAGCCTTCCAGCGAGCCGGACTTGCGCCCCACCACACCTGCCAGGTTCGGCCCCATCATCCCGACCATCCCCTTGCTCACCGAGTGACAAACCCCGCACTCATTGGCGAACACTTGCTCGCCACGGCTCTGGACCGGCGTGCAATCGGCAGCCACAGCGGCCTGGGCCAGGGTGAAACACAACAAACCCATTAGGGAAAAACGCAGGGCGGAAAACATAAAAGACGACCTTGAAAATTCACGCGTCCGTCAACAAACGAACGCCAACACAGAAGGCGCCGGGACAACGGAACCCCGGCAGGTTAAACCGGATTGTCGGTGGTCGGTAAATCCCAGGGTTTGCCCTGCGTGCCAGTTGTGTTGGCGGGGCTGCCAGATCGCCGGGCTGCGCTTCCGCCCCTGTAGGAGCTGCCGAAGGCTGCGATCTTTTGATC
>NZ_JBOIBY010000317.1:0-9671 GCF_050739655.1 Pseudomonas sp.
CGCCAATGGTATCGGTGGTGCGCCCGCCGACCATGTTTTCAAAACCGCTGGCCAGGTGTGAGGCTTCGTCGAGCAGGGTTTGCGACAGACTGAAAATGTTCGAGGCCGATTCGCGGACCTTGAACAGTTCCGGCGAGGTTTCGAGGATCTCGTCCACCGAGCCCGATACGAACTCGAACAGCTCGGCGATTTCCGCGAGCCGCGCACGGGCGTCGCGGTCTTCGACCTGGCTGACCTTGAGCGCCGGGTCGCCCTGGAGCATGCCGTTGAGCACCTTGCCGAACTGCGTCGCGTCACGTCCGAACGCATCGGCGGCCTGCTGTGAATTTTCGTCGCCGGCCAACACTGTATTGACCGCGCCGAGGATCCGCTCGGCCAGCAGTGACTGGCGCTGGGCCATCGCCACCTGGGCCGCCGGGGCGCCCCGTTGCAGGAGAATCTCGACGACTTTTTCGTATTCGACCTGCAACTGCGGCACGGTTTCGGCCAGGGTCGCGGCGACCTGATGCAGCGACAGTACGGTTTGCTCGCTGGAGAGAATCGCGTCGGTGTTTTTCAGCAGGCGTTCCCAGTCCTGTTGCACCGCGCGCATCTCTGGACGCACGGTGGCGGGGGCAGGCGGCAGGCCGGTGGCCGGGTCGCCCTTCTTCAGATAACCCCAGCGCTGGGCAAAATCGTTGCGTGCATCACTGAGCAACTTGAACGCGGCAGCCTTGCCGGCGGCGGCTTCGGTGGCGTTCTTGGCGATACGCTGGGACAGCACGCGCAGTTCGCCGGCGTGGCCGATGTACTGTTTGTCGTAGGTAGCCTGGGTGTTGAGGTACGCGAAGTTGGCGAACAGCAGCATGATGAAGACGATCAGCGCGATGAACAGCACGATAATCTGCGACCTGCTGCGCGACCCTTCCATTGGCTTGCCTGTTTTTGCTTTTATCATCGGTCCTCGCCTGTTAACCAACTTTTGGGCCTGCCAGTTCCCACATTGGATCTGTGCTGTTTCTGTCACACCGCGACGTTCATGAACCCCTGAGACTGCGTCAATGCAAACGGGCTGAACACCTGCCAGCACTGCTCACGCTGAAACCGGCCTTTGACAAACGCCGCCATCGTCCCCTTCAACTCATCTGCCGGCACCGGTTCCAGGCTGTCCTGGGCAAAGTGCTGGAGGCCGAAGACTTCATCGACCAGCAACCCGGCAAACACCTCTTCATGTTCCACCACCAACACCCGCCGCTGACGGCGCACCGCCGAAAGCTCGTGCCCGAAGAAGCCGCACAAGTCCATGACCGGCAGCAAACGCCCGCGCAGGTTGGCGACTCCCTTGACCCAGGGTTTGACCCCCGGCAGCTGGGTGAGGCGCGGCTCATGCAAGACTTCGCTGACTTCGCTCATGGGGGCGACATACCAGTGCTCGCTCAGGCGAAAACCGATACCGCTCCAACTGTCCCGCCGGGCCGGCTGGGACGGCAAGTCCGCCGCCAGCAACCGACAGCGCTGGTCGATTTGCAGCAGCAGTTCGAAAGCCGTCAGCGACTCGTTCATGGCCTGACGATCAACCGGCCAGCACGTTGTTCAGGGTTTTGATCAGGGTGTCTTCATCGACCGGCTTGGTCAGGTAGTCCCTGGCGCCTTGGCGCGTGCCCCAGACCTTGTCGGTTTCCTGATCCTTGGTGGTGATGATGATCACCGGGATATGCCCGGTCTCCGGGTCCTTGGTCAACTGGCGGGTCGCCTGGAAGCCGTTGAGGCCAGGCATGACAATGTCCATCAGGACCGCATCGGGCTTTTCCTGGCGGGCCAGGGCGACACCGTCGGCGCCGTTTTCGGCTTTCAACACTTCATGACCGTGCTTTTCCAGCATGCCGGTCAGTTTGTACATTTCGGTCGGCGAATCATCGACGATCAGAATACGTGCCATGGTCTTCCCCATTCTTGTCGACGCCTGGCCCGATGGCCGAGCGTCACTGTGCGTGTCCTACTGCGGCAAAACTGCGGCGAAACCAGGAACATGGGCCTGGATCGCATCAAGCAATTCTTCCTTGCTGAAAGGCTTGGTCAAAAACTGGTCGGAGCCGACGATGCGCCCCTTGGCCTTGTCGAACAGCCCGTCCTTGGACGACAGCATGATCACCGGCGTGGACTTGAACGCACTGTTGTTCTTGATCAGGGCGCAGGTCTGGTAGCCATCCAGGCGCGGCATCATGATGTCGACGAAGATGATGCCGGGGTGGTTGTCGGCAATCTTGGCCAGGGCATCAAAACCGTCGATGGCCGTGATGACCTCACAACCCACGTTCCTGAGCAGCGTTTCGGCGGTGCGACGGATCGTCTTCGAATCGTCGATCACCATGACCTTCAAGGCGCTGGGATGCTGTTCCATAAAATGCTCTACCGTCGCCTTTGCGAAACAAATTGTCCGTTTGCCGGTTAACTCGGCTCGAAACCCTTGATGTTCAAGGGCTAGCACGACATGGCAGCCTTTTTAGCACAGTCTCCAAAACCAATCTATCGGCCGGCTTGCAAGGTGGTTTTTCCTTGACCGGGAACACACTCGGCGCCACTCTGACGCCACTTTTATACGCTGATCTTTTGTAGGAGCGAGCTTGCTCGCGATGGTCGTCAACGATAACGCGTGCTGGCTGGATAAGCGTGTTGTTCTCGGGTTCATCGCGAGCGAGCTCGCTCCTACAGAGATCGACATAGCCCCCCAAATTTCGAGGAAACACCCATGAGCGTTCGCGTCGGGATTGTCATGGACCCTATCGCCAGCATTTCCTATAAAAAGGATAGCTCGCTGGCCATGCTGCTGGCCGCGCAGAAGCGTGGCTGGGAGCTGTTCTACATGGAACAGCGCGACCTGTATCAAGGCGAAGGCCAGGCGCGGGCGCGGATGCGTCCGCTGCAGGTGTTTGCCAACCCGGAAAAATGGTTCGAACTGGGCGCTGAAAGTGACGCACTGCTGAGCGATCTGGACGTGATCCTGATGCGCAAGGATCCGCCGTTCGACATGGAGTTCGTCTACTCCACCTATTTGCTGGAACAGGCCGAGCGTGCTGGTGTGCTGGTGGTCAACAAGCCGCAAAGCCTGCGCGACTGCAACGAAAAGCTGTTCGCCACGCTGTTCCCGCAGTGCACGCCGCCGACCATCGTCAGCCGCCGCCCGGACGTACTGCGCGAATTCGCCGACCACCATGGCGATGTGATTCTCAAGCCGCTGGACGGCATGGGCGGCTCCTCGATTTTCCGTCACACCGCCGGCCACCCGAACCTCTCGGTGATTCTCGAAACCCTGACCTTGCATGGCCAGCAGCAAATCATGATCCAGGGCTACTTGCCGGCTATCGTCGATGGCGACAAGCGCATCCTGATGATCGACGGCGAGCCTGTGGATTATTGCCTGGCGCGGATTCCGGCCCAGGGCGAAACCCGTGGCAACCTGGCCGCCGGTGGCCGTGGCGAAGCCCGACCGCTGACCGACAAGGACCGCTGGATCGCCGCGCAAGTCGGCCCGACCCTGCGTGAAAAAGGCCTGTTGTTCGTTGGCCTGGACGTGATCGGCGAGCACCTGACCGAGATCAACGTCACCAGCCCGACCTGCATTCGCGAGATCGATAATGCATTTGGCACCGACATCGGCGGCCTGTTGATGGATGCCATCGATCAGAAGCTCAAGGCTCGTTGATTAGCCAAACCAACATTGCGTTATCATGCGCGGCCTGTGAAAACGCGATGTTGGTTTCCTTGTCATGACACTCCCGTCCGATCTGCCTGCCGAACTCGCCCACCGTGGCGTGCGCCCGGCCGATCGCCTCGGGTTTACCCTGTTTCTGGCAGCGCTGATCCATCTCGCCTTGCTGCTGGGTGTCGGGTTTGCAGTGGTCGAGCCCAAGCAGATCAGCAAAACCCTGGAAATCACCCTCGCCACCTTCAAAAGCGAAAAGAAGCCTGAGAAAGCCGATTTCCTGGCCCAGGAGAATCAGCAAGGCAGCGGCACCCTGGATAAAAAGGCAATTCCCAAGACCACCGAGGTCGCGCCCTTCCAGGACAACAAGGTACAGAAGGTCACGCCACCGCCGGCCGCCAAGCCTGACGTACAGGAAGCGCCACCGAAGGCGGCCGTGACCACCGTGGCGCCGAAGCCGAAAAAAGCCCCCGCCAGGACCGAGGAGCCCAAGACCGAGGTCAAACCCCAGGTCCAGGCGCCGACGTTCGACAGCGAGCAGTTGTCCAGCGACATCGCCAGCCTCGAAGCGGAACTGGCCGCCGAACAACAGTTGTACGCCAAGCGCCCACGCATTCACCGCCTGAGCGCGGCCTCGACCATGCGCGACAAGGGCGCCTGGTACAAGGACGAATGGCGCAAGAAGGTCGAACGCATCGGCAACCTCAACTACCCAGACGAAGCGCGACGCAAGCAGATCTACGGCAACTTGCGCCTGATGGTTTCCATCAACCGCGATGGCTCACTGTACGAGGTGTTAGTACTGGAATCTTCAGGCCAACCGCTGCTGGATCAGGCCGCACAGCGTATCGTGCGACTAGCGGCACCTTTTGCGCCATTTACCGGCGACCTGTCGGACATCGACCGCCTGGAAATCATCCGCACCTGGAAATTCGCCCGCGGCGATCGCCTTTCCAGCAACTGACATCCCCCGCTCCTTTGATCATTCCCACGCTCCGCGTGGGAATGCAGCCAGGGACGCTCTGCGTCCCAATCAAGAGCCGAACGCGGAGCGTCCGTTGAGGCGTTCCCACGCAGAGCATGGGAACGATCTGTAAAATGATCTCTGTTGTCAGGGAAAATTGGGGCACTTCCTACGCATCCCCAGCTTGTCAGTTCGCCCCTCGAACGCCACACTAGCGGTCATGAAAAACGTCAGCCCCAGCTACCTCAAGCATCACTTCCTGATCGCCATGCCTCACATGGCCGACCCGAACTTTGCGCACACCTTGACCTACATCGTCGAGCACACGGCCAATGGCGCCATGGGGCTGGTGGTCAACCGTCCGCAGGACCTGAATCTGGCCGATATCCTCGAGCAACTGCGCCCCGATGTTGAACCACCGGCCCTCTGCCAGCACGTGCCGATTTTCATCGGCGGGCCGGTACAGACCGATCGCGGTTTTGTTCTGCATCCGTCAGGGAAGACATTTCAGGCGACCGTTGATCTGGAAGACGATCTGTCCCTGTCGACGTCTCAGGACGTGCTGTTCGCCATTGCCGATGGCGTTGGCCCGTCGAAAAGCGTGATCGCCCTCGGCTACGCCGGCTGGGAAGCCGGGCAGCTGGAAGCTGAACTGGCGCAAAACGCCTGGCTGACCTGCCCGTTCGATGCCGACATCCTGTTCAACACCAGCAGCGAGCTGCGTCTGGAAGCGGCAGCCAAGCGTCTTGGCATCAATCTGAGCCTGCTCACCAGCCAGGCGGGGCACGCCTGATGGCCCTGCGGTTGATTCTGGGTTTTGACTACGGCACCAAACAGATCGGCGTTGCGGTCGGTCAGGTAATTACCGGCCAGGCCCGCGAGCTGTGCACCTTGAAAGCGCAAAACGGTATCCCGGACTGGGCTCAGGTCGAAGCCCTCATTAAAGAGTGGAAGCCTGACGCCGTGGTGGTCGGCCTGCCGTTGAACATGGATGGCACGCCCAGCGACATGTGCGCCCGCGCGGAAAAATTCGCCCGACGCCTCAATGGCCGTTTCAATCTGCCCTTTTATACCCACGATGAACGCCTGACCACTTTCGAAGCCAAGGGCGAACGCCTGGCCCGTGGCGGGCAAAAAGGCAGTTACCGCGACAATCCGGTCGACGCCATCGCCGCCGCCCTGCTGCTGCAAGGCTGGCTGGACGAAAACGGCGCACTGTTCGAATCCTGATGCACTTAACCCGGAAGAGCCGCCTAGCGGCTCTTTTAGCGATAACCCGAGCCACTTCAAGCATCACCGGTCTCGGGCCCAAGAAGGAGCAACCATGAGCCTGCCCAATCCCGCCGAACTGATCAGCCAGATGGCGATCTCTCTCAAGGCACACCTGGAACACCGTGGCATCAGCGAACCGCGTTACATCGGTATCCGTACCGGCGGCGTCTGGGTCGCCCAGGCCCTGCTCAAAGAGTTGGGCAGCGATGAGCCACTCGGCACTCTCGACGTATCCTTTTACCGCGACGACTTCAGCCAGAACGGCTTGCACCCGCAAGTGCGCCCTTCCGCCCTGCCATTCGAGATCGAAGGCCAGCACCTTGTGCTGATCGACGACGTTTTGATGAGTGGCCGAACCATCCGCGCCGCCATGAACGAACTGTTCGACTACGGCCGCCCCGCCAGCGTGACCCTGGTGTGCCTGCTGGACCTGGACGCCGGCGAGCTTCCGATCCGCCCGAACGTGGTTGGCGCGACCTTGTCGTTGGCCGCCCATGAGCGCGTGAAGCTGTCCGGCCCGGAGCTTGCGCTCGAAGTGCAAGATCTCGCCCTTTAATCCGCCCTATTGAGAGTCCCCTTGCGATGACGCCTCTAGAAACCAAGCGCCCGCTGCAGCTCAATGATCAGGGCCAGCTGCGCCACTTCCTCTCGCTCGACGGCTTGCGCCGCGAGCTGTTGACGGAAATCCTCGACACCGCCGACTCCTTCCTTGAAGTCGGCGCCCGGGCGGTGAAGAAAGTCCCGTTGCTGCGCGGCAAGACCGTGTGCAACGTGTTCTTCGAGAACTCCACACGCACCCGTACTACCTTTGAACTGGCGGCCCAGCGGCTCTCGGCGGACGTGATTACCCTGAACGTGTCGACATCGTCGGCGAGCAAGGGGGAAACACTGCTCGATACCCTGCGCAACCTGGAAGCCATGGCCGCCGACATGTTCGTTGTGCGCCACGGTGATTCCGGTGCCGCACACTTCATCGCCGAGCATGTCTGCCCTCAAGTGGCAATCATCAACGGCGGCGACGGTCGTCACGCGCATCCGACCCAAGGCATGCTCGACATGCTCACCATCCGCCGGCACAAGGGCGGCTTCGAAAACCTGTCGGTAGCCATCGTCGGCGACATCCTGCACTCGCGGGTCGCGCGCTCGAACATGCTGGCCCTCAAAACCCTGGGTTGCCCGGACATCCGCGTGATAGCGCCGAAAACCCTGCTGCCGATCGGCATCGAACAGTACGGCGTGAAGGTCTACACCGACATGACCGAAGGCCTGAAGGACGTCGACGTGGTGATCATGCTGCGCCTGCAGCGTGAACGCATGACTGGCGGCCTGCTGCCGAGCGAAGGCGAGTTCTATCGCCTGTTCGGCCTGACCACCGCGCGCCTGGCCGGCGCCAAACCGGATTGCATCGTGATGCACCCGGGGCCGATCAACCGTGGCGTGGAGATTGAGTCGGCGGTGGCCGACGGCCCGCACTCGGTGATCCTCAACCAGGTAACCTACGGCATCGCGATTCGCATGGCGGTACTGTCCATGGCCATGAGCGGGCAGACTGCGCAGCGCCAATTCGAGCAAGGCCTATTCGACCAGGAGAACGCCCAGTGAAGCTCAGCATTCTCGGCGCCCGCGTCATCGATCCAGCCAGTGGCATGGATCAAGTCACCGATATCCACATCGAAGCCTGCAAGGTCGTCGCCCTTGGCGCCGCTCCAGCCGGTTTTGTCGCTGTCGACACCATCGACGCCAAAGGTCTGGTGGCCGCTCCGGGCCTGGTCGACCTCAACGTCGCCCTGCGCGAGCCCGGCTACAGCCGCAAAGGCTCGATCGTCAGCGAAACCCGTGCCGCAGCGGCCGGGGGTGTCACCAGCCTGTGCTGCCCACCGAAAACCAAACCGGTGCTGGACACCTCGGCCGTGGCCGAGTTGATCCTCGACCGCGCTCGCGAAGCCGGCAACACCAAAGTCTTCCCGATCGGCGCCCTGAGCAAAGGTCTGGATGGCGAACAGCTCGCCGAACTGGTTGCCCTGCGCGATGCCGGCTGCGTGGCTTTCGGCAATGGCCTGGAGAGCTTCAGCAATACCCGCACCCTGTGCCGGGCGCTTGACTATGCGGCCACTTTCGACCTGACGGTGATCTTCAACTCTCAGGATCACGATCTGGCCGAAGGTGGTTTGGCCCATGAAGGCCCGACCGCCAGCTTCCTTGGCTTGCCGGGCATACCGGAAACCGCCGAAACCGTGGCCCTGGCCCGGGATCTGCTGTTGGTCGAGCAAACCGGTGTGCGTGCGCACTTCAGCCAGCTCACTAGTGCCCGTGGTGTAGCGCTGATCGCTCAAGCCCAGCAGCGTGGATTGAAGGTCACTGCGGACGTCGCCCTGTACCAACTGATCCTGACTGACGAAGCGCTGATCGACTTCAGCAGCCTGTATCACGTCCAGCCACCGCTGCGTACCCGCGCCGACCGCGAGGGCCTGCGAGCTGCTGTGAAGTCAGGCGTGATCTCGGCTATTTCCAGCCATCACCAGCCCCACGAGCGGGATGCCAAACTGGCGCCATTCGGTGCCACTGAACCGGGCATCAGCAGTGTCGAGCTGTTGCTGCCGCTGGCGATGACACTGGTAGAGGATGGCTTGCTGGACTTGCCGACCTTGCTGGCTCGCTTGAGCACCGGCCCTGCCGAAGCCTTGCGCCTGCCAGCAGGCAAACTGGCGGTGGGTGGTGCGGCGGACATCGTATTGTTCGATCCCGCGACCTCGACCGTGGCTGGCGAGACTTGGCTGTCCAAGGGCGAGAACTGCCCGTTCATTGGCCATAGCCTGCCCGGCGTAGTGCGTTACACCCTGGTGGATGGTCGGATCAGCCACCAGGCGTAAAAACAAAAAGATCGCAGCCTGCGGCAGCTCCTACACGGAATTTGCGTTTTCCCTGTAGGAGCTGCGCTGCCGCAGGCTGCGATCTTTTCAGTTTCTTAACGACGCTGAGCGTTGCGCAACGAAACCTGGTCATTCAACGTCCAGAAGTCATACAGCACCCCAATAAAGAACAACCCGCCCGTCACCAGATAGATCAATCCGCTGATCCATTTCCCCTGATACATCCGGTGCACACCGAACACCCCGAGAAACGTCAGCAGAATCCACGCCACGTTGTATTCGATCGGCCCCGCGGTAAAACGAAGGTCCGCTTCGCGATCCATGGCCGGAATCAGGAACAGGTCGATCAGCCAGCCAATGCCCAGCAAACCAAAGGTGAAGAACCAGATCGTCCCGGTGACCGGCTTGCCGTAATAAAAGCGGTGAGCCCCGGTAAAACCGAAAATCCACAGCAAGTAACCGATCACTTTGCTGTGGGTGTCTTGCTGCGCAACGGACTGCTGATAGGGGTTCATGAATGACCTCGATTCCCTCGATAGATAAATATTCTTCAAATCTTTGTGACTTTTTTACAAGTGACCGACGGATGGCAGGTGTTAACGTGTCTCCCGCCAAACCCTTATAGCGCCTGACTTCTGTCTGACAATTGCGTCCACATAACGCTTTTTTGGTTCCCTTAGACCCGACTGGAATCGACCAACGGCCTCGGAATGCCAAAAAAAGCTGTTATAAAGTTGCGCGCTAACACATACGAGCCCTGCCTAATGCGTCCATTTTTCAAGACATGGCTAACCATTTGCCTATTATTGCCACTGGCCGCCCACGCCACCAATCGTGAGCAACGTCTTCCGAACGTTAATGGTTACACCCCAAAATCCCATGC
>NZ_JBOIBY010000318.1:0-9693 GCF_050739655.1 Pseudomonas sp.
GATTTGCAGGCCGCCAAAAGATCGCAGCCTTCGGCAGCTCCTACAAAGAACAGGCGTGGGTCGTGGGTGGTGTCAGGTTGCCATGCAATCTGGCATGCACAACCAACTAATTGGCAAACAGGCAAAAGGCCAAAAAAAAAGCGGCCCTTAGTATCTAAAAAGACCGCAAACCTGCGCTCCAAGAACAAGAACGGATGTCATGCCATGCTCAAGTCTCCCTTGCTTCGACTTTCCACGCTCGCGCTGATGATCAGTGCCGGGCAGGCCGGAGCCTACGAACTGTACTCAGACAGCGACACTCACCTGAATGCCACCCTGGAAGCGGTTTTCGGCGTATTCCACAGCCAGGAAAACTACGCCCTGTCGGGTCGTCTCGATGAAGGTTCGTCGTCGTGGCGCGAGGGTTACATCAAGTACGGCCTGGCCTTCGACAAGGGTCTGGCCGGCGCCGGCACCGCTTACGGTGCGGCCAACATGCTCAGTTCCGGCACCTGGGGCGACGGCGATGCCGCCGGTTTCACCGATGGTTCGGAACGCACCACCAAGTTCGAAGACGCCTACCTGGGCTGGCGCTCGGCGGACCTGTTCCCGGTGCTGGGTGCCGACGGCATCGACCTCTCGTTCGGTCGCCAGAACATCATGATCGGCGACGGTTTCCTGATCAACGGCGACGCCCTGAACCTGGGCAAAGGCATTGCCGACGGCGAATTCAACCGTGGCGGCGCTTACTGGCTGGCCGCGCGCAAGGCCTTCGACGAAACCGCCATCCTGCGCATCGGTGGCAAGGAAGGCTGGCGCAGCGACCTGATGTGGCTGAAGTCCAATAACCGCGCCCAGGCCAAGACCGAAATGTACGTCGGCACCCTGGAGCACGTGGCCGAAGCCGGCACGGTCGGCCTGACCTACATCGACACCACCGACGTCGACGAAGAGTTCGCCTCGCCGATCCAGCTGGAACGCGACGGCATGAAAACCTACAGCCTGCGCGCCACCGGCAATGCCGGGGTCAAGGACCTGTTCCTCTCCGGCGAATACGCCAAGCAGGACAAGCCCCACACCTCAAGCGAAGACGCTTGGTACCTGGAAGCCGGCTGGACCTTTTCCCAAGCACCGTGGACGCCGTATGCCGGCTATCGCTACAGCCGCTTCTCGGAAAACTACGACACGCTGTTCTACGGTTTCAGCCGTGGCTTCGGTACCTGGTTCCAGGGTGAAGTGGCGGGCAACTATGCAGGCCCGTTCAACAGCAACTCGCGCATCCAGCAACTCAAGTTCACCGTCTCCCCACTGGAGAACCTGACCGTCGGCGCGATGTACTTCAACTTCGATACCATCGACCGCAACCTGGGCAATGCCGATGGTCATGAAACCGATATCTATGCCGAATGGCACGTCAACGACCACCTGAGCATCATGCCGCTGGTGGGTCTGTTCCAGCCGGACAAGAGCGCCGATCAGGGTGGCACGCAGTTGGGCAACAACGACAAGAACCTGTACAGCCAGCTGATATTCGCCACGACTTTCTGATTCGGCCAACACGCCAATCCTGTAGGAGCGAGCTTGCTCGCGAAAAACGTTAACGATGCCGCGAGCTCCCTGAATGGTCGCGGTGCCTGCAGGTTTCTCGCGAGCAAGCTCGCTCCTACAAAGGTCGCGTTTCGATCAGCATTGCCCCCATGGAAAAAGGCATTCCCATGCAGAAAAAAATCCTCACGATCAAGAGCAAAATCGCCCTGCTCGCCGGCCTCTGCCTGTTGTTGGTAGTGGGCATGCTGATGGGGTTGTCGTTCTACCAGACCCATAAAAGCAGCCAGCAAGTGGCCGAGGCCAGCAGCGACATGCTCGCCAGTGCGGCCAAGGAACACATGCAGGCGCTGGGAAGGGTGCAAGCCATGCAGGTGCAACGCACCTTCATGCAGACCCATGAATTCGGCCAGGGGTTATCGCGATACTTGCTGTATCTGCGACAACTTCAGCATCAGGGGACTTTGACCCGCCAACAACTTCGCCAGGAGCTGAGCACCCAGCTTCATCAGGCCCTCAATGACAAGCCCGACCTGCTCGGGCTTTACGTCATTTTTGAACCCGACGCTCTGGACGGCGACGACGCCGGTTTCGCCGACAAGGCGGACCTTGGCAGCAACGAAAAAGGCCGCTTCTCGTTGTACTGGGTACAGAGCAAACCCGGAGAACTGCAAGCGGTGATCGGCGACGAAGGCCTGCTCGCCAACACTGAGCCGGGGCCAAGCGGCGCGCCCTACAACGCGTTCTACACCTGCGCCCGCGACACCCGCCAGGCCTGCGTGCTGGAGCCCTATTTCGACGACGCTTCCGGCAGCCGCAAACTGGTGACCAGCGTCGCTTTCCCGCTGCTGGAAAACGGCAAGGTCATCGCCGTGGTCGGCCTCGACATCAACCTCGCCGCGTTGCAGAAGAACAGTGAAGCCAGTGCCCTTGAACTCTTCGACGGCCACGGTCAGATCAGCATCGTCAGCCCCCGTGGCGTGATCTCCGCCAACAGCCAGGACGTCAATCGCCTCGGACAGCCGATGGACAACGCCGAGGTAATGAGCGCCTTGGGTCAGGGCCAGCCGAAGGTATTTGTCGACACGCAGCAGATCAAGGTTCTAGAACCGTTGTCACCCATAGCCGGCGCTGCACCGTGGGGCGTGCTGGTGGGCGTGCCGCAGGATGTGCTGCTGGCACCGGTCGCGACGCTGAAAAAGGAACTCGATACCCAGGGCGCGCAAAGCACTGCGCTGGCGCTGCTGCTCGGCGGCGGCTCGGCCCTGCTCGGCCTGCTGCTGATCGGGTACACCGCGCAACGCATCACTCGGCCACTGCAAGTGCTGACCCGGGTCATGGAAGATATCTCCCTGGGCGAAGGCGATCTGACACGGCGCCTGCAAGTGCAATCACGGGATGAGATCGGCCAGTTGGCGACAGCCTTCAACCGCTTTGTCGAACGCATCCACCAGACGATTCGCGAGGTGTCGTCGGCGGCCTTGGGCGTCAATGAGGGCGCACGTCGTGTGCTGGATGCGTCGAATTCGTCGCTGAGCAATTTCGACGATCAATCCAGCCGCACCAACAGCGTTGCCGCCGCGATCAACCAGCTGGGGGCTGCGGCCCAGGAGATCGCACACAACGCGTCCGACGCCTCCCACCAAGCCTCCGCCGCACGGCAACAGGCCGAAGACGGGCGTCAGGTGGTGCAGCGTACGATCGAGGTAATGAACGAACTGTCCGGCAAGATCAGTGCGTCCTGCGCCAACATCGAAGTGCTTAACGGCAAGACCGTGAACATCGGGCAGATCCTCGAAGTGATCAAAGGCATCTCCCAGCAGACCAACCTGCTGGCACTCAACGCCGCCATCGAGGCGGCACGGGCGGGTGAAGCCGGTCGTGGATTTGCGGTGGTGGCGGACGAAGTGCGCAGCCTGGCCGGGCGCACCCAGACCTCGGCGCTGGAGATTCAGCAGATGATCGAGGAACTGCAAATCGGCGCCCGGGATTCGGTCACCACCATGACCGAAAGCCAACAGCACAGCGAAGAAAGCGTCACCATCGCCAACCTCGCCGGCTCACGCCTGGGCAGCGTCACCCAGCGCATCGGCGAGATCGACAACGTCAACCAGTCCGTCGCCGCCGCCACCGAGGAACAGACCGCCGTGGTCGAAGCCCTGAACGTCGACATCACCCAGATCAACACCCTCAACCAGCAAGGCGTGGAAAACCTGCAAGCGACGTTGCGCGCGTGTACCGAGCTTGAGCAACAGGCGGCGCGGTTGAATCAGTTGGTGGGGAGTTTTCGGATCTAGGTTGATGTTGCCTGAACGACCGCCATCGCGGGCAAGCCCGCTCCCACAGGGGATCTGTGATGAATGCAGAATTTGTGTTCGACACAGATCAAAACTGTGGGAGCGGGCTTGCTCGCGATGGGGCCGGCACATCCAACATCAATGGTGACTGACACTCCGTCATCGCTAGCAGGCTAGCTCCCACAGTGGTCCTCTGTCGTGCACAGATTTTGTGTTCACAGAAGATCTACTGTGGGAGCTAGCCTGCTAGCGATTAGGCCGGCACATTCTCCATCAAGACACCTGACACACCGCTGCCAATCTGGCACCCACAACCAACCACCTGGCACACACGCAAACATGTCGCGTTGCAGCCCGGGCGTAGTATCGGGACAGCCCCAGCGAGTGGGCGCAAAGCAACGCTGTAACCCTCCATTTCTCACTAAAAACAATAAATCGGCCTTCGGGTCGCGGGAGACGTTTGTGCTTAAGAAAAGTGCGTTGGGCTGGCCTAAGATTGCCGGCCTCGGAATTGCGTTGGTGGTGGCTGGGCAGTTTTCCGGCTGGAACTTCGGGTTGGCGGCCGGTGGCTGGTTGAACATGCTGATCGCCACGCTGTTGATGGCGCTGCTGTGCGGCGGTCTGGCGTTATGCGTGGCCGAACTTTCCACCGCATTGCCAAGTGCTGGTGGCGTGTTTGTCTATGCGCAAACCGCGTTCGGGCCGTTCGTGGGTTATCTGGTGGGTGTCGCGTGCGCTTTGGCGTTGACCATTGGCACTGGTGCGGCGGCGACCTTCATTTGTGCCTACACCGAGTCGATTTTCGGCATCGGTGGCTGGCCGGTGAAGATCGCCCTGTTCGCGGTGATCGTCGGTATCCACCTGCGCGGTGTCGGCGAGGCCATGGGCCTGACGTTCATTGCCGGCGTGATCGCCGTGGCCGCCCTGCTCACCTTCGGTGTAGCGATGGCGCCCCATGTTGAACTGGCCAACCTGCTGACCTTGCCGGCCAGTGTCGCCACACCCGTCAGCCTCGGCGGCATCTTCGCTTGCGTGCCGTTCGCCATCTGGCTGTTCATTACTGTCGAGCAAACCGGCTCGGCAGCCGAAGAAGCCGCTGACCCCGGCCGCACCATGCCCCGCGGCATTCTCGCGGCCATTGGCACGCTGCTGGTCACTGCACTGGTGGTGCTGGTGTGCGCACCGGGTGCTGGCGGCGTTGAGCTCGTAGGTTCGGCGGGCGACCCGTTGTACGCGGCGATGTCCAGCAACAGCGCCTTCGGTGAAAACTCGTGGCTGGCCAAGGTCATCGGCTGCGGTGGCGTTTTCGGCTTGATCGCCACCTTCTTCTCCCTGGTGTACGCCGCGTCCCGACAACTGTTCGCCATGGCCCGTGATGGCCTGTTCCCGCAATGGCTGGGCAAGACCGGCAAACGCGGCACGCCTTATCCGGCGCTGTTGCTGATCGGTGCCATCGGCCTGCCGATGTCCGAGATCGACCCAGCCACCGTGATGCTCGCGGTCGTGCTGCTGCTCAACGTTTGCTACCTGTTCATCTTCGGCGCCTACCTGCGCATCAAAAGCAGCCAGCCTGACCTGCCACGCCCGTTCAGCCTGATCGGCGGAAAACTGGTCGCCTGGCTGGGCCTGGCCCTGACGTTGGTGGTGATCGCCGCCTGCTTCCAGCTTGACGTCAAGATGCTGATCGCCCTCGGCGTCACCTTCGTGTTGTGCATTTTCAACTTCCTGCTGCGCACCCGTCGCAGCACCGCTATCGAGGCTCCAAACCATGCCTGACACTCTCCTGCAACGCCGCCACCGTGTGCTCGGCAGCGCCTCGCCATTGTTCTACGACAAACCGCTGCACCTGGTACGCGGTGAAGGCGTCTGGTTGATCGACGTCGACGGCCGCCGCTATCTGGACGTCTACAACAACGTGCCCTGCGTCGGGCATTGCAACCCGCGCGTGGTCGAAGCGATGCACCGCCAGGCGAGCACCCTGAACATCCACACCCGCTACCTGGATGAGCAGGTTGTGCGTTACGCCGAGCGCCTGACCGCCACCTTCGCCCAGCCGCTGGACACCGCGATGTTCACCTGCACCGGCACCGAGGCCAACGAACTGGCGCTGCGCCTGGCGCGTTATGCCAGCGGCGGCACCGGCATCATCATCAGCGACTACAACTACCACGGTAACTCGGCGTCCCTGGCCGAAGTCACCACCGCCCTGCCCTCGCCCGAACCGTTCGCCGCCCATGCCCGCGCTGTGCCGATTCCATGCCTGTACCACGCACCGGCGGGCACCACCGAAGCACAACTGGCCAATGAGTACGCGGCCAATATCGCCGCCGCGATTGCCTCGATGCAGGCCCAGGGTGTTCGTCCGGCAGCGCTGTTGATCGACACCTTGTTCGCCAACGAAGGCCTGCCGCGTGTGCCGGCCAGTTTCGTGGCCAAGGCTGCAGAACTGATCCGCGCGGCGGGCGGTTTGTTCATCGCCGATGAGGTGCAGTCCGGGTTCGGTCGTACCGGTGATCACCTGTGGGGGCACCAGGCCCACGGCGTGACGCCGGACATCGTCACCCTCGGCAAACCCATGGGTAACGGCTACCCGCTGGCCGGGCTGATCACCCACAAGGCGCTGGTCGAATCCTTCGGTCGCAACGCCATGTACTTCAACACCTTCGGCGGTTCGCCCGTGGCGGCAGCGGTGGGCATGGCGGTGCTGGATGAGATTGAAGACAAGCAATTGCTGCACAACGCGCAAAGCGTCGGCGCTTATGTGCATCAGCGTTTGTTGGGGCTGGCGAACAAGCATTCGATCATTGGCGATGTTCGCGGCAAAGGCCTGTTCTTTGCCATGGAACTGGTACGCGATCACAGGAGCAAGGAGCCCGCTGGCCTGGAAGCGCGCAAGGTGGTCAACGACATGCGCGACAACGGCGTGCTGATCAGCAAGATCGGCGCCGGCGACAACATCCTCAAGCTGCGCCCGCCCCTGGTGTTCAACCGTGAACACGCGGACCTCTTCGTCGACACCCTGGACAACGCCCTGAGCGCGATTTGAGGCACTGCCATGACCGAATTTCACACCTTGAGCCACGACCAGCAGGTGGCTCGCCTGCACGATCTGGCACGCCAGGCCCTGCAGCATTGGGAAGGCGACTTCGCCGACATCGAACTGGTGAAATACCGCGAGAACGCGGTGTTCTCCGCCCGGCGTCACGACGGCCAACGCGTGGCCCTGCGCATCCATCGCAATGGCTATCATTGCGAAGCGGCGCTGCGCTCGGAACTGCAATGGATGGAAGCACTGGAAAGCGCCGGGATCACCGTGCCGCAGATCATTCGCGCTCAGGATGAGCGGCATCTGATTGAGGTGAGCCATGCCGGGATTGGTGATCGCCATGTCGACATGCTCGTCTGGTTACCCGGTGCGACCGCTGGCACCTCGGAAGCCGGGGTGCAGCCCGATACCGAGATCGACTTTCTGTTCAAGGAGGCCGGTGCGATTGCGGCGCGCATTCACCTGCATTCGGCGCATTGGCAGCAACCGGACGAGTTCGTCCGGCATGCCTGGGACGAGGAAGGCTTGATCGGCGCCAACCCGTTCTGGGGGCGCTTCTGGGAGCTGGAGCAGCTGAGTGACGAGCAGCGGGGTCTGCTGCAAGAGGCCCGGCGCAGGGCACGGCGGGATTTGCGCCATTACGGTCGGCATCTGGGCAACTTCGGCATGATCCACGCTGACCTGGTGCCAGAGAACCTGCTGATCGAAGGCCCACGCCTGCGTCTGATCGACTTCGACGATGCCGGGTTTGGCTGGCACATGTTCGAGCTGGCGACCGCGCTGTACTTCTGCCTGGACGACCCACGCTATGAGCAGATCAAGGCCGCGCTGCTTGAGGGCTATCACGCGATCAAGCCGCTGACCGAAGCTGACCGCCAGACGCTGGCGCTGTTCTTATTGCTGCGCGGCACTACGTACCTGGGCTGGATTCACACCCGCCAGGGCACGCAGACCGCGATTGAAATGGCGCCGATGCTGATTGAGCGGGCTTGCGGGTTGGCTCGGGCCTATCTGCAGGGCTGATACATCGCCATCGCTAGCAGGTGCTGATACATGATCGTTCCCACGCTCTGCGTGGGAATGCCTCAACGGACGCTCTGCGTTCGGCTTTGGATTCTGGGACGCGGAGCGTCCCCGGGCTGCATTCCCACGCAGAGCGTGGGAACGATCGACCGATCCCGCAGGAAACCAGTGTTCAGCAAGCAGCCGCAGCGTGGTCCACGCGATGGAACAGGCGGTTGAAGTACACCAGGCTGTCACGCGGTTCGCGCACGCCAACCTTCGTCAGCTCCACGAACATCACCGAATGCGAACCCACTTCCTTGCACTCGCTGATGCGCCCTTCCAACTGCACCAGCGCGTCGCGCAGTACCGGCACGTCGGCATTGCCGTCGTCCCACAGGTCCCAGGCGAAACGTTCGTCCATCGGCACTTTGGTCATGCCGGCGAAATGCCGGGCCAGTTCTTCCTGTTCGCCGCACAGCACGTTCACGCACAGGTGGCCGTTGGTACGGAACACATCGTGGGTCGCGCTGTTGCGGTTGACACAGACCAGCACGGTGGGCGGCGAGTCGGTCACCGAGCAAACGGCGCTGGCAGTGATGCCGCAACGACCGCCAGGGCCGTTGGTGGTGATGATGTTCACCGCAGCAGGCAGCTGCGCCATGGCGTTGCGAAAGTCGATTTGCTGCTGGCTCAAGTCGGCCATGTCGATGCCCCTTCCTTCAGGAGGACCGCGACGAAAGCGGTCCGTAGGTGATGGAGCTAGACTAAGGCCCGGGGCGCGGCGCAACCATTGCGACGATCCCCATGGTGAGGTTGGGTTTCCGCTAGTCGACTAGGTGGTTTCTTTATCGCATGGGCCGGCGACAGTGGGTATTCTGCACATTAGCTTTAAAACGCAGGCTCCAGAAAGATGAGCCAACGTGCGCCGCGCGTTCGCGTGCGAAAACAATAAATAGAAAATTCGTGGCAGCCCCGATGGAAACACGCAAACCGATTGTTTATATCGTCGACGACGACAAAGACCTGCGCACCTCGCTGGCATGGTTGCTGGAGTCGGTCAGTGTGCAGGCGCAATGCTTTGCCGGTGCAGACGAGTTCCTCAGCCAATATGACCCCAAGCAGCCCGCCTGCCTGGTGCTCGACGTGCGCATGCCGGAAACCAGCGGTTTCCAGTTGCAGGAAATCCTCAACCAGCGCGGCAGCACCCTGCCGACCATTTTCGTCTCGGCCCATGGCGACATTCCGATGTCAGTCACGGCCATGAAGAACGGTGCGCTGGACTTCGTCGAGAAGCCCTACAACCCGCAGCAGATGATCGATCGCATCCAGGCAGCACTCAAGACCGCCGTGCATGCCCAGGCCGATCAGGAGCAGCGTCAGAACCTGCAAAGCAAGCTGGCCCTGCTGACCAGCCGCGAGCGTGAAGTGTTGATGCTGGTGATCGATGGCAAGGCCAGCAAGGTGATCGCACGGGAGCTGAATATCAGCGTGAAAACCGTTGATGTGCACCGCACCAAGATCAAGGAAAAGATGGGCGTGAGCAGCATCGCCATGCTGGTGCGCGAGGTGCTGCATTTGCCGGTGGATGAGCCGGCGCGGCATTGATCACTCGACCGCCATCGCTAGCAGGCTAGCTCCCACAATGGTCTCCTGTCGTACACAGTGTTTGTGTTCACAGAAGATCCCATGTGGGAGCTAGCCTGCTAGCGATGAGGCCGGCACATCCAATATCAATGGTGACTGACACTCCGCCATCGCGGGCAAGCCCGCTCCCACAGGATCACCGTCGAACACAAATTCCGTGTTCACTGGAGATACTTG
>NZ_JBOIBY010000319.1:0-28112 GCF_050739655.1 Pseudomonas sp.
GTGGTCCACACAAAACCTGTGGGAGCGTGGCTTGCCCGCGATGAACGATAACGCGGTCTAGCTGGCCGTCATCCGCATCTTCCGGGCCTTCAACCCCGCAATCAACGAAGGCCCCAACGCCACCAGCGCCGACCCCAGCACCACCAGCACCGCCCCGCCGTATCCCAGGCCATTGATCGTCTCGGCATGCACATAGTCCGGCCACAACCAGGCGGCCACTGCGACAGCGCCAAAGGTCACCAGCGGCGTGATCGCCAGCGTCGCACTGACGCGGGACGCTTCCCAATGCGCCAGCGCCTCGGCAAACGCGCCGTAGGCAATCAACGTGTTCATGCAACACGCAAACAGCAGCCAGCCTTGCAACGGGGTCAGTTGCAGCGCTTCGAGCGGGTGTACCCAAGGTGTCAGCAGCAAACCGCAGAACAGGTAGATCACCATCATCACCTGCAACGAGTTCCACACCGTCAGCAATTGCTTCTGGCCCAGCGCATAAAAGGTCCAGACCGTCGACGCCAACAGCACCAGCAGCACACCCGCGGTGTAATCGGTCAACGACGTCAGCAGTTCACTCAGGCGCTGATTGAAAAACAGGGCGAAACCGATCAGCAGCACCAGCAAGCCAATCCCCTGCCCCAAGCTGAAATGCTCCTTGAATACAAACACACTGGCGATCAACAACATGATCGGGCCCATCTGCACCACAAGTTGTGCGGTGCCAGGGCTGAGCAGGTTCAGGCCCATCAGGTACAACACATAGTTGCCGACCAACCCGAGCACCGCCATCAACACCAGCCAGCCACCACGCGGACCGAGGACTTTGCGACTCGGCAGGCGTTTGGTCGCGGCCAGATAAAGGAATAGGCAGCCACCGGACACCATCAGGCGAAACCAGGTCACCGTGACCGGGTCCATCACCAGCAACACCTGTTTGAGTTTGATCGGCAGGATTCCCCACAGCAGCGCTGTCAGCAACGCCAGGAACAGACCGTAAACCCAGCGACCCGATGAGATGTGCATGCGTACCCCGAAACCCAATGACAAGTACCGCCATTCTAGGCGCACAGGTGGGCGGCACACAGGGACAGTTAGGGTCTGGCCGCGAATGAAACTGTGCAGGTCGCAACGTTAAATTGGCGACTTGCCGTCGATCGGTTCACCAGGCGCTGCAAATGCTTCTTGCATAAGCTCATTGGATCCAGAAACCGGAACATCCCCTCAGGAGATTGCCATGTACGGCATGCGCGCCCAGGACAACGCCCCCGCCATGCTCTTTCGCAGTGACCGGTTGTGTCGTGTGAATGGGGAGTTGTACTTCAGCACCCGGGAAAACACCCTGGAGGGGCCGTTTGCTGATCGGCTGGCGGCGCAGCGGGAGATTCTGGCCTATATCGAGCGGGTGCAATCTTTGAGCGCGGAACAGTAGACCACGTCGCTTCCATCGCGGGTAAGCCCGCTCCCACAGGTTTTGTGGCGTACACAATTTCATGATCACCGCCAACCATTGTGGGAGCGGGCTTGCCCGCGATAGCTATTTAACAGTCGCTACACATCCTAGGTGTTCAGCGCACCGCCTCAAACAACCCAGTCGCCCCCATCCCGCCACCCACGCACATGGTGACGATGCCGTAGCGCAGGTTACGTCGCTGCAGCTCCCGAACAAGGTGCCCGACCTGACGCGAGCCGGTCATGCCGAACGGGTGGCCGATGGAGATCGAGCCACCGTTGACGTTGTACGTGTCGTTATCGATTTCCAGTCGATTACGCGCATACAGGCACTGCGACGCGAAAGCCTCGTTGAGCTCCCACAGATCGATATCGCCGATCTGCAAGCCCTTGGCCTTGAGCAGTTTCGGTACCGAGAACACCGGGCCGATACCCATCTCATCCGGCTCGCAACCGGCCACGGTAAAGCCACGGAAAAACGCTTTGGGTTTCAAGCCCAGTGCCAGGGCTTTTTCCAGGCTCATCACCAGGGTCATGGACGCGCCGTCGGACAGCTGCGACGAGTTGCCGGCCGTGACCGAGCCATCTTCAGCGAACACCGGATTCAGGCTGGCCAGGCTTTGCAGCGTGGTATCCGGACGGTTGCAGTCATCACGATCGACAATGCCATCGAGGACCTGCACCTGGCCGGTGGCCTTGTCCTCGACACGGTATTTCACCGCCATTGGCACGATTTCATCATCGAACAGCCCGGCAGCCTGTGCCTGGGCGGTGCGTTGCTGGCTTTGCAGGGCGTACAGGTCCTGTTCTTCGCGGCTGACGTTGTAACGGCGAGCAACGATTTCGGCGGTCTGGCCCATCGGGAAGTAAATGCCCGGCACCTGTTCCTTGAGCAACGGATTGATCAGGTTGTCGGTGTTGACGCTTTTCATGGTCAGGCTGATCGACTCGACGCCACCGGCGACGATGATGTCGCTGCAACCCGAAGCGATCTGGTTGGCTGCGATGGCAATCGCCTGCAAACCCGACGAGCAGAAACGGTTGAGGGTCATGCCGGCAGTGCCGATGCCCAGGCGCGACAGCACCGCGACATTGCGACCGATGTTGTAGCCCTGCGCACCTTCGTTGGAACCGGCGCCGACGATACAGTCTTCGACACTGGCCGGGTCAATGCCGGTGCGCGCCAACAGGGCATCGACGCAATGCGCCGCCATGTCGTCCGGTCGAGTCATGTTGAACTTGCCGCGAAAGGATTTGGCCAGGCCAGTCCGTACGCTGTCGACGATCACCACTTCACGCATGGCATACCTCATTGTTGTTGTCGGTTGAGAGTGGACCGAGCATAAGCCCACCCAATTAGCGACCGCGACAATCATTCACCCCGCGTATGCGTAACCATCGCTTACTTCTTGTTTTCCTTCTTCGCACGCTTGTCGGACTTCTCGAAGGCTGTTTCCAGTGCCCGATTGATGGTGCGCAGGACCTTGACCCGCGCCCAGCGCTTGTCGTTTGCCTCGATCAGTGTCCACGGCGAGATTTCAGTGCTGGTGCGGTCGACCATGTCGCCGACAGCGGCGCGATAGTCGTCCCACTTTTCGCGATTGCGCCAATCGTCTTCGGTGATTTTGAAGCGCTTGAAGGGAATCTCCTCACGCTCCTGAAAGCGCTCCAGTTGCGTCTGTTTATCGATGGCCAGCCAGAACTTGACGACGATAATCCCGGCGTCAGCGATCTGCTCTTCAAAATCATTGATTTCGCCGTAGGCCCGTAACCAGTCCGCCGTGCTGCAAAACCCTTCGATACGCTCCACCAACACCCGGCCATACCAAGAGCGGTCGAACACGGTGAACTTCCCGCGCGACGGTATATGCCGCCAGAACCGCCACATATACGGCTGCGCCCGCTCTTCTTCCGTGGGCGCGGCGATGGGCACGATGCTGTACTGACGCGGGTCCAGCGCCGCAGCCACCCGGCGAATCGCCCCGCCCTTGCCCGCCGCGTCGTTGCCTTCGAACACCGCCATCAGTGCGTGACGACGCATGCGCTTGTCGCGCATCAGGCCGGAAAACCGCGCCTGTTCAGTGATCAGTTGCTCCTCATAATCGTCCTTGGCCAAGCACAAGGTCAGGTCAAGGCTGTCCAGCAGGTTCAGTTGATCAACACTGGGGAACACGGGTGCGACGTTGACCTTTTCCGGGTGAATTTTTGGGCGCTTCAGAGCACTTTGCAGGCCCTCGAGCAAAATCTTGCCCACGACCAGGCTGCGGTAATGGGGGTCCATTCCGGCGATCACATGCCACGGTGCATAGTCACGGCTGGTGCGACGCAAAACTCGCTCGCCGAATTTAACAAAACGGTCGTAGGTCTCCGATTGCTGCCAGTCCAGCGGGCTGATGCGCCAGCTGTGCAACGGGTCGTCGGCCAATGCCTTGAGGCGGGCCTTCATTTGTTTCTTGGAAAGGTGGAACCAGAACTTGAAGATCAGTGCGCCTTCATCGCACAGCATCTTTTCCAGACGCTCGGCACCGTTGATCGCCTGATCGAAGCGCGGGTCCTTGAACTCTCCATGGACCCGGCCCTGCAGCATCTGGCTGTACCAGTTACCAAAGAAAATCCCCATGCGCCCCTTTGCCGGCAGCATCCGCCAATAACGCCAGGCCGGTGGCCGCGCCAGCTCTTCGTCGGTTTGCTGATCGAAGGTGCGAACCTCGATCAAGCGCGGGTCCATCCATTCGTTGAGCAACTTGACCGTCTCGCCCTTGCCGGCGCCTTCAATACCATTGATCAGGATGATCACCGGAAAGCGGCTCTGCTGGCGCAACTCGAACTGCGCTTCAAGCAAGGCTTCGCGCAAGGCCGGCACTTCAGCGTCGTAGGTTTCTTTGTCGATGGCGTGATCGATTTCAGCGGATTCGAACATGGATGGCTCCCTTCCAGATTTGAGCAAGACTAGCGGATTGACCTCTCCTGCGTGGGAGAAATCCCATTTTCGACGTCCGCTGCGTGACGGACGTTGCCATGGATCAAGCGCCTGGCCCGCGATCGGCTAGAATGGCCGCCTTGCCGTGACCGAGCCTGCCATGAAACCTGTACTGCCCCACGCCCAACTCGACTGGGACGACCAAGGTCGTCCGTACTCACGCGTGTTCGACGATGTGTATTTCTCCGACAAGTCAGGGCTGGACGAAACCCGCTATGTGTTCATCGAGCAGAATCGTCTGGCCGAGCGCTTTGCCGCGTTGCCCCAGGGCGGGCGTCTGGTGATCGGCGAAACCGGTTTCGGCACGGGGCTGAACTTTCTGTGTGCCTGGCAAGTGTTCGAGCAACATGCAGCGGCCGATGCGCGGCTGCATTTTGTCAGCGTCGAAAAGTACCCGTTGAGCCCTGCCGATCTGCAACGCGCTCTGTCGTTGTGGCCGGAACTCAAGGTATTTGCCGATCAGTTGTTGGCGCAGTACGTGGCTATCCATCAAGGCTTTCAGCGCCTGACGCTGGCCAACGGGCGAGTGACGCTGACCTTGTTGATCGGCGATGCGCTGGAACAGCTGCCGCAGCTGGATGCGCAAATCGACGCCTGGTTTCTCGACGGCTTTGCCCCGGCGAAAAATCCTGACATGTGGACCGCCGAACTGTTTGTCGAACTGGCACGACTGGCCGCCCCCGGCTCGACCATCAGCACCTTTACCAGCACCGGTTGGGTCCGACGCCTGCTCAACGCCGCTGGCTTCAAGATGAAACGCACGCCGGGCATCGGCCACAAATGGGAAATCCTGCGCGGCGCGTTCCTTGGATGGCCGCCGGAGGTTGCCGCTCCGATACCGGTCAAGCCATGGTTTTCCCGACCTGGCCTGCTGACCGGTGAACGTCGCGCGCTGGTCATTGGTGCAGGTCTGGCCGGTTGCGCCACGGCTGCAAGCCTGGCATCACGGGGCTGGCAAGTGTCGTTGCTGGAACGCCACGATTCTCTGGCGCAGGAAGCTTCGGGAAATCCGCAGGGCGTGTTGTATCTGAAACTGTCAGCCCACGGCACCGCCTTGTCACAACTGATCGTCAGCGGTTTCGGTTACACCCGACGCCTGCTCGAACACTTGCACCGAGGTGTCGACTGGGATGGTTGCGGGGTTCTGCAACTGGCGTTCAATGCCAAGGAAGCCGAGCGTCAGGCACAGTTGGCAGCGGCCTTCGCACCAGACTTGCTGCATGTGCTCGATCAGCAGCAGGCCTGCACTCGGTCGGGTATTGAGCTGGCCAGTGGTGGGCTGTTCTATCCGCAAGGTGGTTGGGTTCATCCTCCCGCACTGTGCCAGTGGCAAGCCAGTCACCCCAATGTGCAATTGCTGCCCCATCAAGATGTGCTGGAGCTGCGCAAGGTGGATGACCAGTGGCAAGCCTGGTCTGGCGACAAACTACTCGCCGGCGCACCGGTCGTGGTGTTGGCCGGCGCGGCAGAGATCAAGCGTTTCGAGCAAAGCGCCGACCTGCCGCTCAAGCGAATTCGCGGGCAGATCACCCGCCTGGCGCAAACCAGCGCCAGCCAGGACTTGGCCACCGTAGTCTGCGCAGAAGGTTACGTGGCCCCGGCGCGGCTGGGTGAACACACCCTGGGCGCCAGTTTCGATTTCAACAGCGATGATCTGACGCCGAGCACCGCCGAACACTTGGGCAACCTGCAGTTACTGGAAGAGATTTCCAGCGACCTGGCCAGCCGACTGCATGCCGACCAATTGGACCCGGAGCAACTGCAAGGCCGGGCGGCATTTCGTTGCACCAGCCCCGACTATCTGCCCATCGTGGGTCCATTGGCCGACGGCCGGGCATTCACTCAGGCCTACGCTGCATTGGGCAAGGACGCCCGACAAGTGCCGGATGTCCCCTGCCCGTGGCTCGATGGCCTGTACGTCAATAGCGGGCACGGATCACGAGGCCTGATCACCGCGCCGCTGTCAGGCGAGTTGCTGGCGGCATGGTTGGAGAACGAACCGTTGCCGCTGCCACGCGCAGTCGCCGAAGCGTGCCACCCCAACCGTTTTGCCCTGCGGCGGTTGATCCGTGGCACCTGAGCCGGTCAGCGCTCGCCAATGGCACAGGTGTCGGTATCGGCCAGTTTCATGACGTCCTTGGTCAGTTTTTCCAGAAGTGTGTTCTCTTTCGCGACTTGCTCGTCCTTGATGGCATCGAGTTGCGTGCGGAAGTCGCCGTCTTTCAGTGTGTCTTTCTGATCAAAGACTTTTTGCAGTCGTTCATGAAAGGGATCCATGGTGGATGAGAAATCACTGGGATAGGCTCTTTTCAGGTAGTCGATCCAGAACGGCCGCTGCGTCAGGAAGGTGACCAGTTCGGATGACTGTTCGGCGGTTTGCACTTGTGCTTTCGCCGCTTGCAGGTCTTGTGCCGACACGCCCCCCAGAGACTTGTAGCGCATGTGTTGCGGTTGACCAGGCAACTCAAGATCGTTGACCAGCCCCGTGCGGTAAGCCAGGCCGACCTCCAGATGGTCGGCGCTTGGGTGCTTGACGATGTGCGCCTGGGTGATCTGGTCCAACTGATCGAGCCGAAACAGCCCCTTGCCCAATTTCAACAGTGAGTCTGCCGTAGGCTCTTCACTGTCCATCAAACCCGTGACCTTCTCGATCTCTACGGCCACCTCCAGATGACTGAAGTTCAATGCCGCAGAGTCGGTGCAGTTAATCGGATTGGCCGCGAGCTCAAACACTTGCTCACGCAATTCAGCGCTGCCTTCGGCGGCTTCCAGCACCGCCCAGACCCGCCGAGTCATGTCCTCGCGCACATGCTGACCGTCAGCCGTATTCCCCAACTCGGCCAGCAAGCGGAAAAGCCCATCGGAACCGGGATCATCCTTGAATGCGGTCCAGATCGCACCGCGTGCCGTATAGGTCACACTGACTTCCTCTGGTAGCCAGAGCGCTTTAGCACTCTGTTCATCCAGACGCGCAATGTCATCTTCCAGATAGCCCATGCCGACACCGACGCGATCGCGGTACTCCTTGAGCTTGTCGGCGCTGGCCTTGACCAACGGATTGGTTCGCAGGTTGATGGTTTCACTGAAACTTTTGGGAATCGTAAACAACCAGTCCGGCAGCGTTGTGATGTCGTTATCGCGCAGATCGACGCGCTCAAGATTGGGTAATTTCGCCAACCCTTTTGGCAGCTCGGTAGCCCTGGTGTCGCGCAGCATCAACAAACGCAGATCGAACATCTTGCTGACGTCTGGAGGAGTGCCCAAGGGGTTCTTGCTCAGGCTCAATGTCTCCAGAAAGCGCATGGCCGTCAGCTTCTTCAACGTTTGCTCCGTCATGGCCAGCTTGTTATTGGTCAGGCTCAGATACTTGAGGTCCGTCATCGAAGAAATAGCTTCGGGCAGCAGAGTCAGTTGGTTGTCGTCCATCTCCAGAGACTGCAGTTTCTTGAAATGCTTGATGAAGTACGCCAGGTCATTGCCTTGCTCCATGTTTTTAAGCGATAGGAGCTCTACGTGACTGAAGTCGATGTCCGGCGGTAATGTCGGCAGCTTGCCGACCCGCATGCTGTCAAGTTTCAGCCCCGGTACGCTGCTCGACCTCTGCTCGTCTCGCACCCGCACCATTTGCCTCCAGGCGTCTTCAATGGTGTCGGCCACTTGTCGACGACTTTGCTTGTATTCGTTGAGGTCGCCCGACAGCTTGCGCATTTCGGTGTCGTCATTGCGCCAGGCTTTCAGCGCTGCCCGCAGTTTTTCGAGCTGCTTTTGTCGCTGTTGAATCGCTTTGGCACGGCTCAAATGATCGCTACCCAAGCTGTCGAGCAGCGTGCTGATGTGTGCATCGGTCTTTAGCGGGTAGAGCTTTCTGGCTTTGGACATCAGGCCTGATGCATGGGAGGACGGCGCTGGCGGACTGGCCTGTATGCAGGAGATGGAAGTCACCGTTTCAGCCACGGGTTCGTTCGACAGCAGGCGCGTGCTTTGGACACGATCCTCAATTGCACGGGCTATCACTTGGCTGCGTAAGGTCGAGACTTGTGCCGGCCCGATGGCCCCCAACCCCATGGCGCTGCGTTGTGCTTCAGGCAGGGCTTTCACAATGGCCTGGTAGACGGCGTCCGGCCCCGGGATCACGCTACCGAGCACCGTGCCATAGATGTCGTAAACCCGGTAACCCTCCGCCGACTGGACAATCGTGCGCGTCAGTACGCTGCCGGGTTTGCCAATACTGCGCAGAACCGGCCCCTTGATGGTGCCTTCACGCAGTTCCAGTAAAAATTCGCTGTCCCAGCCAGGCAAATATTCGAGCAAAGAGAAGGCCAGATTTTGCGTGTCGACATCGGCGATCTGCGGCAAATGAAACCCACTGATGGCCCTGTCCAGCTTTACCTCGGCCAATGCTTCACGAGCCCGTTGTGCCAACCTCATGGGGACCCGTTTTTTGTCTCGCAGACGCAAGCGCTCAACACTGCTGGCACTGTCGATCAGTTCTTTGGTGATGTCATAAGGCAGCTGTGGGAAGGCGGATCTGAGCACTCCGGCGTCACTGGCGCTACTGGTGTCATGTTGTGCATACAGACGATTAAACAGCGCCAACCGCTCGCCTTTCATTGAAGCGGCAAGCTTCTTGGCCAACGCGTCGTTCTGGGTTTGGCCAGTGACCTTGCCACCCAGCAGGGTCTCCACTTCATTGGGATACAGCCCGGCAACCATCCTTTCGAGCAAGCGACCTTGTGCCATTTCTTCCTTGGTGACATCAACCGCAAGGTCTTGGTTGGCAATCAATGCGTTGGTCGGAAAGTACTCCGTGAAGTCTTCGCCCTCGACCACCCGAATGTAACGACCCGACGGCCAGCCATTCATCGAAGGCAAGGCCATCATCTGCTCTGCGGCGTAGAGCGCGGTCTTGGGATCGCCCTTCTCCAATGTCGCAATACAGTCACTAATGCGTTGCTCCAGGCGAAAACGCTCGATCGAGTCCTGCAACCGTGCGGGCAACGGCAGGTTTTCCTCGCTTAACTGATGTAACTGGCTGAGGGAGCAGCCAGTCGCCTGACGTATGTTTTCCAGGCGACTTTCATCCACCGACGCCAGCCGTGAATCGAGCCGCTTCAGTGCATAGGCCCCCTCGGTCCACTCTTGTGGGCGCTCGCCGGCATGACGCCAACCTCCCTGCCCGTTGTGTACCAGAACTGGCGAATACTCGCCCAGGCGCATCGGATGTTTGATCTTCCAGCTCTCTGCATCTGCATCGAACTTGACCAGATGATAACGATCATCGATCCGCACGTACTTCTGATCATTGAGCGAGTAGAGCCCGTTGGCATCGGCAATCATTTCCTCACTGCCGGTAAGCGGTTGCTCATAAGACTTGAGATCGGACTTCCACAAACGCGGGTCGCCGGCCGCATTTTTTATCGGCATGTACGAATTGAAAAAATCCGGCTTCGTGCGCACTACTTTGCTGGCAAGCGAGCTCACGATTTTTTGCCCCGCTGCGAAAGCAGCCATCTGCGCCAGGCTTTCAACAACATTCAGCAAGTGCGCAAGCGCTTCGCCGCAGTCACCGTGCGACCAATCCTGCACGCCTTCATACACCTCACCGATGATCTCGACGACTGCCACTGCCAGCATCAACTGGCCAATCACAGGTACGAAAAATGAGGCCGCGTTCAACAGAAAAAGACCACCATCGAGCAACGACTGGATGGTTTTGTCTCGCTGGAGTTCATCGACATCAGCGTTCGGGACGACGAGGGCTCGCGCATCCTTTTGGGTTTTGCTGACAAAAGAGTTGAAGAAGAAATCATCCAGGCGCGTATTTGCAGACATGGAAATGAACGCGCCCAATTTCTTGCTCTTATCGAAACGGCTGAAAAAATCAGCCTTGTCGTATTGGAGAAGATATTGCTCGGCAAAGCGTTTTCTATAGCTTTTGCTTTGCAGATGGAGCGTCAAATAGGTCTTGAACTCATCGAGCGAAGCGTATTCATACAAGGGTCGCCTGGGTTCGTTCGGCATGTAAACCATGCACTTGGCGGAGGGGGCGGTATCGATGGAGGCCTTGGTAAACACCAACACTCCACATATGCAAACCTCATCGATCATCAAGCCTTGCCAGATCACCGGCGCACCATCGAATAATGCCCCTTTGGCTTGAGCCGCCGGAACCGCTTGCTCGATGACGCGAAGCAACATCGTGTAAGCAGTGCTGCTGATGTCCTTTTTCAGGTAAGCCATATGAGCGGCGACTTGTAAATCCAACAACTTCAATTGCCGGATGTCAGCAGGCGTCGCGGGGCCTGGTGGATTTCCCGTGGTGATGGCCGGTAGTGCCAAAACCTCGTTGATGTGCCGCAGGTAGCGGGCGCCAAGGTTGAGCTCGCGACACAGTGCAGCAAATTTCGCAGGTGTGATTTCAGTGCCTGTCTGGGGGATCGCGTTAATCCTTATCAGGGATTCACCGGCAATGCCCCCCTGCCGGGTTTCCTCGATCGCGAAATTCTCCATGGCGGCGTGCAGCAGACTGCGAGATTGCGTTTTTTTTCCTGCCTCCCAGGCAACTGGAACCAGTCCGGTGGATGCAAGAATTCTGGTGGTGATTTCCAGCGTATCCCGCTCTACATCGACATCAACCGTCCACTTTTGCCGGAGCAACCTGGACAACTCCTGCCTACAGAATTCGTCCATCGGCTTAAGCCTTGCGAGAACTTCCCTGGCTTTACCGTAGGAAAGATTGGACTGTTGAACCGTTGAATTGAAGGCCTGAGCCACGCTCAGATCCGCGGTGACCAGCCACTGGGGGATTGTCGCTTGCAGGACTTCGGCCTGGTCGAGGTCACCTGTATGTTCCAGTAAAACCTCAAGGCGTTGAGCCGACGTCAATGTCGCAACGGAAGGCGTTGTTATGGAGGTAGATAGCACGAGCAATATCCTTATTGCGTTGAGATGCATTGAGGCTACGGGGCAAAAACGGCAAATAAAAACTCAAAAAACGATTCGGATTTGCAGTTGTTCAAACCAATACCCGAATGCATCACAGCAATATCTACCGCCTGTTCGGTAACCACTTCTGCCATGACGGGCTTTGTCTGCAGGAGCCGCTTATAACTTATCGATATAAAACTCCCACTTCCGAGACAGGTCAGTTTCTGAGTACCCGCCATTCTTGGCGCGGTAGCGATTGACCCTCCCCAACGGAAAAACCGGTAAGGAATTTATGTGCGGATTAGCTGGCGAGTTACGTTTTGACAATCAACCTGCAGACCTCGCGGCGGTTGAACGAATCACCCATCACCTTGCACCTCGCGGCCCTGACGCCTGGGGTTTTCATAGTCAGGGACCGATTGCCCTTGGCCATCGACGCCTGAAAATCATGGACCTGTCGGACGGCTCGGCGCAGCCGATGATCGACAACCAACTGGGCTTGTCCCTGGCCTTTAACGGCGCGATCTACAACTACCCGGAATTGCGCACTGAACTGGAAAGCCTCGGTTATGCCTTCTATTCCGGAGGCGACACCGAAGTGCTGCTCAAGGGTTTCCACGCCTGGGGTGAAGCGCTGCTGCCGAAACTCAACGGCATGTTTGCCTTTGCCATCTGGGAACGCGACACACGACGCCTGTTCATCGCCCGCGACCGTCTTGGTGTGAAACCGTTGTACCTGTCGCGCACCGGCCAGCGCCTGCGCTTCGCCTCAGCGCTGCCGGCGCTGCTCAAGGGTGGTGACATCAACCCGCTCCTCGATCCGGTGGCGCTCAATCACTATCTGAATTTCCATGCTGTGGTCCCGGCACCGCGCACGTTACTGGCAGGCATCGAAAAACTGCCGCCAGCAACCTGGATGCGTATTGAAGCGGATGGCCGTACCGAGCAAAAAACCTGGTGGACCCTGCCCTACGGCCCACACGACGATGAGAAAAACCTGACACTCGAAGACTGGCGCGACCGTGTGCTCGACAGTACGCGTGACGCGGTGGCCATTCGTCAGCGGGCGGCAGTCGATGTCGGCGTGCTGCTCTCGGGCGGTGTCGATTCGAGCATGCTGGTGGGGCTACTGCGCGAAGTCGGCGTGGAAAACCTGTCGACCTTCTCCATCGGCTTCCAGGATGCCGGTGGCGAGCGTGGCGACGAGTTCCAATACTCGGACCTGATCGCCAGGCACTACGGCACCCGACATCATCAACTGCGCATCGACGAAAAAGAGATCATCGAACAACTGCCCGCCGCGTTCCGTGCCATGAGCGAACCGATGGTCAGTCACGACTGCATTGCCTTCTACCTGCTTTCCCGGGAGGTGGCCAAACATTGCAAAGTGGTGCAAAGCGGCCAGGGCGCCGACGAATTGTTCGCCGGCTATCATTGGTATCCGCAAGTGGACGGTGCGAGTGATCCGTATGCGGCCTATCGCGAGGCATTTTTCGACCGCAGCTACGACGACTACGCCGCCACCGTGCAGCCGAAATGGCTGACGGACAATGACGCCGCAGGCGACTTCGTCAAAGCACATTTCGCACAGCCTGGTGCGGATGCCGCCGTAGACAAAGCCCTGCGGCTGGACAGCACGGTGATGCTGGTGGACGACCCGGTCAAACGTGTCGACAACATGACCATGACCTGGGGCCTGGAAGCGCGCACGCCGTTTCTCGACTATCGCCTGGTGGAATTGTCGGCGCGGGTACCTGGCCAATTCAAACTGCCGGACGGTGGCAAGCAAGTACTCAAAGAGGCCGCACGCCTGGTGATTCCCAGTGAAGTGATCGACCGCAAGAAAGGTTACTTCCCGGTGCCGGGACTCAAGCATCTGCAGGGCGACACGCTGAACTGGGTGCGCGAACTGCTGCTCGATCCAAGCCAGGATCGCGGCCTGTTCAATCCCGCCATGCTCGACCGTTTATTGACTGACCCGCAAGGTCAACTGACGCCGTTGCGCGGCTCCAAGCTGTGGCAACTGGCGGCCCTGAACCTGTGGCTCAGTGAACAAGGAATCTGATCGATGAAACCTCACGCCACGGCGCTGGGCCAACGCTTGTTGCGCGGTCAGGCGCCCTCCTACGAACGCTTGCAGGCACGCCTGGCCGAAGACGGCAGCACACTGAACGCAGAGCCGATCGCGGTGCATTGCGGCTGGGGCCGTTTACTCATCGGCCACACCTTCGCCGATGCAGCCAGCCTTGCCCGCGAATTGCTCAACGAGCAGCCGGGCGAGCGGGACATTGCCCTGTACGTCGCCGCGCCCCAGCAAGTGTTGGGGCTGGAGCCGGCCCAGTTGTTCCTCGATCCGTCCGACACTTTACGCCTGTGGTTCAGCGATTACCGCCAGGCGACCCGGGTGTTTCGCGGGTTTCGCATTCGTCGTGCCCAAAGCGATGCCGACTGGCACGCCATCAACCAGCTGTACCACGCTCGCGGCATGCTGCCGATCGATGCCACGTTACTGACGCCGCGACACCTGGGCGGCCCGGTGTACTGGCTGGCCGAAGATGAGGACAGCGGCGCTGTGATCGGCAGCGTCATGGGCCTCAATCATCACAAGGCGTTCAATGATCCGGAAAACGGCAGCAGCCTCTGGTGCCTGGCGGTCGACCCGCATTGTTCGCGGCCCGGCGTAGGTGAAGTGCTGGTGCGGCATTTGATCGAGCATTTCATGAGCCGAGGGTTGAGTTACCTCGACCTGTCGGTGCTGCACGACAACCGCCAGGCGAAAAACCTCTATGCAAAGCTCGGCTTCCGCAACCTCTCGACCTTCGCCATCAAGCGCAAAAATGGCATCAATCAGCCGTTGTTTCTCGGCCCCGGTCCCGAAGTGGCGTTCAATCCGTATGCGCGGATCATCGTCGAGGAAGCCCACCGTCGCGGCATCGATGTGCAAGTCGATGATGCCAATGCAGGCATGTTTACCCTCAGCCATGGCGGGCGTCGGGTGCGTTGTCGTGAGTCCCTCAGCGACCTGACCAGCGCCATCAGCATGAGCCTGTGCCAGGACAAAAGCCTGACCCACAAAGTGCTCAAGGCTGCCGGGCTCAACCTGCCTGCGCAGCAGCCGGCGGGGAATGCCGACGACAACCTGGCGTTTCTCGACGAACACCATCGGGTGGTGGTCAAGCCGCTGGACGGCGAACAAGGCCAGGGCGTGGCGGTGGATCTGCAGACCATTGAAGACGTCCAGCAAGCCATCGAATCGGCCCGCAAGTTCGACAGCCGCGTGTTGCTGGAAAGCTTTCATGCAGGCCTGGATCTACGCATTCTGGTGATCGGCTTTGAAGTGGTTGCGGCGGCCATTCGCAAACCGGCTGAAGTGGTGGGTGATGGTCAGCATTCCATCGGCGCGCTGATCGAAGCCCAGAGCCGACGCCGCCAGGCCGCCACCGATGGTGAAAGCAAAATCCCGCTGGATCATGAAACCCAGCGCACCTTGCAGGTCGCCGGTTTCGACTACAGCAGCATTCTGCCGGCCGGCGAGCACTTGTTCGTGCGGCGTACGGCGAATCTGCACACCGGTGGCATTCTCGAGGACGTCACCGCGATTCTGCACCCGACGCTGGCCGACGCTGCGGTACGGGCTGCGCGGGCACTGGACATTCCTGTGGTCGGGCTCGATTTGATGGTGTGCGCCGCCGATCAGCCTGAGTACGTGTTTATCGAAGCCAATGAGCGCGCTGGATTGGCCAACCATGAACCACAACCGACGGCCGAACGCTTTGTGGATTTGTTGTTTCCCTACAGTCACGTTCCCTTGTAGGAGCTGTCGAGTGCAACGAGGCTGCGATCTTTTGGTTGTTTAAAAGCAAGATCAAAAGATCGCAGCCTGCGGCAGCTCCTACAGGGAGAGGTGCACCTCTCATCGAAACCATCGATGGCCTCAATTCATCAGGAGTTTCCATGACCATCAAATACCCAGAACCGGACCTGACCTACCTGCAAAAAGTCCTGCTGGAAATGCTCGCCATTCCCAGCCCCACCGGGTTCACCGACACCATCGTGCGCTATGTCGCCGAACGCCTTGAAGAACTGGGCATTCCTTTCGAAATGACCCGTCGCGGCACCATCCGCGCCACGCTCAAGGGCAAGAAGAACAGCCCCGACCGCGCTGTTTCCGCGCACCTGGACACCATTGGCGCGGCTGTGCGTGCGGTCAAGGATAACGGTCGACTGACTTTGGCCCCCGTGGGCTGCTGGTCCAGCCGTTTTGCCGAAGGCAGCCGAGTGAGCCTGTTCACCGACAACGGCGTGATCCGCGGCAGTGTGCTACCCCTGATGGCTTCCGGGCATGCATTCAACACCGCCGTGGATGAAATGCCGATCAGTTGGGATCACATCGAACTGCGCCTGGACGCCTACTGCGCCACCCGCGCCGATTGTGATTCGCTGGGCATCAGCGTCGGCGACTTCGTTGCCTTCGATCCGCTGCCGGAATTCACCGAAAGCGGCCACATCAGCGCCCGGCATCTGGACGACAAGGCCGGCGTCGCCGCGTTGCTGGCGGCGTTGAAAGCCATCGTCGATAGCGGCGAACCCTTGCAGATCGATTGCCATCCGCTGTTCACCATCACCGAGGAAACCGGCAGCGGCGCGGCGGCGGCGCTGCCGTGGGATGTCAGCGAATTCGTCGGCATCGATATCGCACCGGTCGCGCCCGGTCAGCATTCGAGCGAGCACGCCGTGAGTATTGCCATGCAGGATTCCGGTGGCCCCTACGACTATCACCTATCGCGGCATCTGTTGCGTCTGGCCAGTGATAACGAACTACCGGTGCGCCGTGATCTGTTCCGTTACTACTTCAGTGATGCGCACTCGGCGGTCACTGCCGGCCATGACATTCGCACCGCCCTGCTCGCCTTCGGCTGCGACGCCACCCACGGCTATGAACGCACTCATATCGACAGCCTCGCCACCCTCAGCCGACTGCTCGGTGCCTACATCCTCAGCCCACCGGTATTCGCCAGCGACGCGCAACCCGCCCAGGGCTCACTGGACCGCTTCAGTCACCAGATCGAACACGACACCCAGATGGAAAGCGATACGCGGGTGCCGTCGGTAGATAGTTTGGTGGGGCTGCGATCGGATAGTTGACCTGGTTTTGTTTTGTCTGGGCTGACGTCATCGCGGGCAAGCCCGCTCCCACAGGTTCGATGTGCCCTTGTAGGAGCGAGGCTTGCCCGCGAAGACGGTGGCGCAGACAACACGGTCCCAGGCTAGCCGCAACGCAACATTCGCCGTAGCATCGCGCCACTGATTTAGCCGAGGCCACCATGCTGATTCCCCACGACCAACTTGAAGTCGACACCCTCACCCGCCTGATCGAGGATTTCGTGACCCGTGACGGCACCGACAATGGCGATGACACACCTCTGGAAACCCGCGTACTGCGCGTGCGCCAAGCGTTGATCAAGGGTCAGGCATTGATCGTCTTCGACCCGGAAAGCGAGCAATGCCAGTTGATGCTCAAGCATGATGTGCCCAAGCATCTATTTGACTGATTTTTTCTTCCGGGGCACCTTGCGCTTGATGCGCTCGTAGATTTCCGCGCGATGCACATTGACGCTTTTCGGCGCCTCCACGCCAAAGCGCACGGTGTTGCCGTTGACGGCAACGACGCGTACGGAAATGTCGTCACCGATGGAAATCAATTCGCCCACTACGCGACTGAGTACAAGCATGGCCTTTGTCCTTCAGGGTTACCGGACCTTGAAGATGCCCGGCCCATGCCACGCCCACAAGGCAACAGCGGCAATTGAGACAGAACTTACAGTCCAGGCTCACACCGCTGACGGAAACGTCTGACAAGGGGTTTGAATTCGTGGCCAATGCGTCAGGATGCGGAAAAACGCGGACCGAACAGAATGATGCTGGCGCCAATCACGCAGAGCGCCACACCGATCCAGTCTGAGCCGAGGGGACGGATCCGCTCGACCACCGCCAGCCAGCCAATCGAGGCAATGATGTAGATACCGCCATAAGCGGCGTAGGCACGACCGGCATAGGTCGACTCGATTCGCGTCAGCAACAGCGCGAACAAGGTCAGGCTGACCAGCGCCGGCAGGATCCACCAGGCGCTTTTACCCTGGCGCAACCAGATCCAGAAAGCGAAGCAACCGGCTATTTCGAACAGCGCGGCAAGGAAAAACCACAAGTAATTGAGCATGCGAACGTCTCGCGAGAGTGGCCGATGGCGGCCACCCTAACGACGCAGTTGCTTGCGGGCAAGTTCAGCCTGCGTTCTGTTTGGCCTTGGCGCGCATTTTATCGGCCATCACAGTCATTTCGTCGTAGAGCAGTTGCGGGTTCTTCTGCTTGAGTGCCCAAGCCATGCGGCCCTGTTCGTGGGGCAGAATCATGAACTCGCCCGCAGCGACCTGCTGATAGATGTAGTCGGCAATATCAGCAGCGCTGATGGGTGAACTTTCCAGTAACTTGCCGACCTGGGCTTTCATGGCCGGGGTCGGGCCACGGAAGGAGTCGAGCAAGTTGGTCTGGAAGAACGACGGACAAACCACATGCACGCCCACTTCCTGTTGAGCCAGTTCAATCAGCAGGCTTTCGGACAACGCCACTACGCCGGCCTTGGCCACGTTGTAGTTACTCATGGCCGGGCCTTGCATCAACGCGGCCATCGAGGCGATGTTGATGATCTTGCCTTTGCTCTTTTCCAGCAGTGGCAAGAATGCCTTGCAGCCCTTGACCACGCCCATCAGGTTGATCGCGATCTGCCAGTCCCAGTCTTCCAGGGACAATTCACTGAAAAACCCGCCCGACGCCACGCCTGCGTTATTGACGATCACATCGATGCCGCCAAGCTTTTCTTCGCAAGCTTGGGCAAACGCCGTCAATTGGCTGTAATCGCGGACATCGCAGCGCTGGATAAAACCGTCGCCGCCGGCTTCGCGCACCTGTTTCAACGTTTCCTGCAGGCCCGGCTCGCTGACGTCTGACAAGGCCAGTTGCCAGCCTTCACGCGCCCAGCGCAGCGCGATTTCGCGACCCAGGCCCGAGCCTGCGCCAGTGATCATCATGCGATTTTGCATAGCAAACAGCCTTGTTGTTCTGGGGAAGATGCGCCGAGTGTAGCGAAGGATATTGTCCGACCCACGCTCCATCAGATTGCTGAATGGCCCGAGCAAACCGCAGGAACGGCTGGATCAACTAATGCAATGAGAAAGGGAATGGGATTTGGTTCGAAAAACTTCTAAAAAACTTGGAATTTTCTTTCAGTCGTGGCGGTCGGATTTTTTAAGCGGTTCGAATAAATGACATTCCCGCTGACCGATAACGGCTAAGTCATTCCTCAATACTGACTGCAAGGAAACAGACATGGGCACAATTCTTCTCATCATTCTGATCCTGTTACTGATCGGTGGTTTACCGGTCTTCCCGCACTCCAGAAGTTGGGGTTATGGCCCGTCCGGTATCATCGGCGTGGTGTTGGTGGTGATACTGATTCTGTTGTTACTGGGCAAGATATGACGATCTAACCGGCAAAAAAAGAGGCCTTATAAGGGCCTCTTTTCTATTGCGTCACTGTTTAGCCTGGCTTGTTAGTCCGGTTTGCCATTGACCACACCCGCGGTGTTATCGATCAGGCTCTTGGTCGCCGTTTGCAGGAACGACTCAAGTTTGGTCCTCAACTCGGCAGTACGCGGTGCATCCGGAATAATCTCGGCATGGGGATTGGTGCCCAGTTCGTACCGGTACATCTTCGGTGCCATGTCCTTATCCTTGGGCAGTACCAGAATCTGGTCAGCGGTGATGATCGCCGTGGTCTGTTCGCTGCCGGAAGGCTTGATCACGCCAAATCCGGGATCACCCTCAGGCAGGTTAAGCAGGTCACGTCCCCAGCATTGATGGCGCACTTCGCCGCCCAGACGCCCCATGATGGTTGGAACGATGTCGATCTGCGTGCCCACGGTGTGGTTGCGCTGGCCGAACTTTTCCTGGATGCCCGGTGCAATCATCAGCATCGGTACGTTGAAACGGCCCAGGTCCATTTCACTGATCTGACGCTCGTTGCCGAAGCCGTGGTCGCCGACGACGATAAACAGGGTTTCCTTGAAGTAAGGCTCCTTGCGGGCCTTCTCGAAGAATTGCCCCAGCGCCCAGTCGGCGTAACGCATGGCGGTCAAATGATCGTTCAGGCTACCGCGATCGGTCACGCGCTCGACCGGCAATGGCGTCGGCAAGGCATACGGCGTGTGGTTGGACAGGGTTTGCAGCAAGGCATAGAACGGTTTCTTGTCCTTGCCATCACGGGCTTTGAGTTCCACCAGACCACGGTCGAACATGTCCTGGTCGGACACACCCCAGGTCGGATCGGAGAACACCGGGTTAACGAAGTCATTACGCCCGATGAAGTTGGTCATGCCCTGGTTGCTGAAGAAGCCGGACTGGTTGTCCCAGGCAAAGTCACCGTTGTAGACATACACATCGTCGAAATCCCGGGCGCTGAGCAGCTGCGGCAGACCGGACAACTTGTGGCTGCCTTCCGGCGTCTGCATCAGGTATTCGAAGCCCGGCAGGTTCGGGAAGCACGCCATGGTGGCGAACATGCCTTGGTGGGTGTGAGTACCGTTGGAGAAGAAACGGTCGAACAGCAAGCCTTCCTTCGACAGGTTGTCGAGGTACGGCGTGATGTTGCCCGGGCCGCCCAGTGCACCTACCGAGTGACCGGCCATGCTTTCCATCAGGATCACAACGACGTTCTTGATCGGCAGGGTCTTGTCTGCAGGCGGTGTGTAGTCACGGCGTACAGCGGCGATTTCGCCATCGACCAGTTTGTCGTCCTTCATCACCAGCATGTCACGCACGGTCTGCTGCGCCATGGGTTGTGGCAACGTGGCTTTCCAGATGTTGTCGCGATCTTCGGACATCCGGCTTTTGGCCGCAGCCACAAGGGACAGTGTGCCGTTGAGGCCCAACTGGTTGGCGAAGTTGGAATCGGTGGTGTAGACGTCACCCCAACGCATTGGCGGGCCCTGGCGCAGGGTGCCACGGGCCGCGACTACGCAGATCAGCAGGCAAACCACGAACACCATGGCGCGCGCGTACCAGGGCGCGACCTGGCGTGTACTAATGCTTCCGCCGCTGAATGGACCACGAGGTCGGGTCGCACGGTCTGCGCCCTTGAACGCCAGGCTCAGGAGCCAGGTGCCAACGGCCCATGCCAGCAAGTAGCGAACAACCGGGAAACCGTACCAGAGCATGCTCATTACGGTTTTCGGATCTTCCTTCACATACTGGAAGACCAGGCCGTTGAGGCGCTGGTGAAATTCACGGTAGAAGTCCATCTCCATCAGGCCCAGGAACAACGCAATGCTGGACGCAATGGTCAACCAGAGACGGAACAACCCGCGCGCGGCCATGGCCCGGGCACTGAACAGTGCCAGCAGCAACGGAATGCTGAGGTAGACCACCAGACGCAGGTCGAAACGCAGGCCATTGGCGAACGCCTCAACAAAGGTCGAGGCCGGTGTATCGAGGATCATTTCGCGGTTGTAGACCAGCAGCGCGAGGCGCAGCGCGGAAAACATCACCATCATGACCAGGGCGCACAGCAGCGTGTATGCCAGATGCGATTTGACGGTCGGTTGCAGCAGGCGACTCGAGGCTCGCTGCTGACTCAGGGCGTCCGGGATTGCCATGTCGTTTTAGGACCCATTGGAAGTTGAAGTTTCAAAAGTACAACTGCGCCCTGCCCTCTGTTGGCCAGTACTCGGACCCGGGGTTTGCGCGGTGCGCAAATGTTGCACGATCACCAACGGCATTGCCATTGATTACTGTTCTGTCATTTCAGCGCGGGCGAATTGTCTTGGAGGCATTGTGAAAATTTTGTGCAACCAATATTCAGAAACACAATAAAGGTTCCGAGCTGAATGGAGCCTGACTGTTTGGATCGCGGGGTGACCTGTAGGAGCTGCCGCAGGCTGCGATCTTTTGATCTTGCCTTTATAAGATCAAAAGATCGCAGCCTCGTTGCACTCGACAGCTCCTACACAGCTCCTACACAGCTCCAGCAAAAGAGGTGCGTGTATCTGTGGGTGATTTACTTTTCGGCCAGCGCCTTGAGGTTTTTCAGGGTATTGAACGGCGCGTCGACCACAAACTTGTTGGCAACCATCGAAGGCACGCTACCACCGGGCTCGGTGTGTACCTGATAGGTCACTTCGACCTGGTCCCCCTTGGGCACGAACTTCCAGAAGCCATCGACCTTGGCCACCCGCACAAAGCCCTTTTCTTCAGGAATGTATTTCGGCAGGCCTTCCAGCTTGCGGGTCAGGCTGCCATCGGCGCCTTCGGCAGTAGTGACATGCAACACCGAATCACGCGGGGTGACCGGCCACGGAGTATTGAACTGGGTGTAGGTCCAGTTCTGGTCGCCTTCGCGCTTGAGCAGTTTCTGGCTCTTGCACTCGTGGATCCATTTACAGGCGCCAACCACATCGTCCTGCAAGGCGCGTAACTTGGCCACGGTGGTTTTCATCAAGGTAACGCCCTGGTAGGCCTTGTAATCGGAGCCGGCCACTTCACTCAGGGAAACCTTGATACCGTCTTCATTTTTGGCGACTTTCCAGTCTTCGGCCTGGGCGACCGAAGTGGCCAAAACAGCCGTCAAACCAAGCAGCACAGCGATACGATGCAGCGAACCCATAATTTTATTCCTTATTGTTTAAGTTCCGTTCGTTGACACATCACGCCGCCGTCATTTGCTCCCACCAGCCAATCAGCCTGATGGCTTCTTCGCTGCTGGCGCCACACACCTCAACGTCAGCCATAAAGCCGGAACACACTGCGGGCCGTTCCGCCTTACCGAAAATGTTGCACAGGTTTTCGGCAGACAGCTGCACACAGCGCTCACCGGCAGGCTTGCCATTGGGCATCCCGGGAATGGGTGAACTGATGGAAGGGGCAATGCAACAAGCGCCACAGCCCTCACGGCATTTCATGACGACAAGCTCCTCGCGACGAGCAATGTGTTAAAGGACGGGGCACAGAGTAACCGCTAAAACAGTTGTTTTAAATTACCCGGCCACGGGTTTTTATCTGAAAGGTAGCGTGACTGCCCGGTCTCCGACAAAGCGTCTGGCTCGCGGGTCCCGAACTGCAGAGGTTTACCGCTTGAACTCGATTTCCAGCGCGGCGCCGTCGACTTCGCGACGCTCTTCATTACGCAGTTGCAACTGCATTTCGTTGTTCAACAGCCGTCCATTGAGCTCATACGGGCTGCTCTTGTCACCGAACATCTGCGGCAACATCGCTTCCCGCTTGGGCAGTGGTACGGTGCCAACCGGTTTCAATTCCTCGACCATGTCCTTGGGCAGACTTAAATCAAGATCGGCCGAAGGCAGCTGGGTTTTCAAAACTTCACTGGCCGGTTTCGATTTTGAGGCGATCGGTGGGCGCTTTTTTACCGGGGTCTTTTTTTGGACCACAGCTTTCTTTTTGACCGGTGCGGCTTTTTTTGCGGGTTCGGATTTTTTCGCTGTTGTCTGGGATCCGCTGGACGACGGTTTTTCCGGCACGGAAGCGGCCATGACGGATAGCGGCTGAACACTCACTAGCAGGCAGATCAACAGCCAGGCGGAAGGAAAAATTGGCTTCATGGACCCAACAGCGTAAACGGTGGCAACGACAGTGGCGCATATGCTCGCCTGTTGCAGCCGACATGACAAGCTCGCGGACAGGGATTAGCTGCCCGTCCCATCAAAAGCCGCCGGCCATCTCCTGGCAAAGCTGAGTGGCCAGCATGCCCAAGGTCATCAATGCGCGCTCGGCTTCACGATTCCACGGGATGCCACAGTTGAGCCGGATGCAGTGGTTGAACTGTTCGGTGTTACTGAAAATCAGCCCCGGCGCGATACTGATACCTTGCTGCAACGCCCGCACATGCAGTTCCTGGGTGTTGACCCGCCCCGGCAGACTCACCCACAAAATGAAACCGCCTGTCGGACGAGTCATCTGCGTACCTTCGGGGAAGTACTGCTGTACCGCGAGCTGAAAGGCGCTGAGGTTCTTGCGGTACTCCTGACGGATGTAACGCAAATGCCGGTCGTAACCGCCATTTTCCAGATAAGCGGCAATGCCCATCTGCGTGACGCTGCAAGCCGAATGGGTGCTGAATGTCTGTAACCGCTGGATTTCCTGCTGGTACTTGCCGGCGATCATCCAGCCGATCCGAACACCCGGCGACAACGTCTTGGAGAAACTGGAGCAATAGATCACCCGATCCAGCCGGTCGTAGGCCTTGAGGGATTTGGTGCGCCCCTGCTCGAACATCAACTCGCCGTAAATATCGTCCTCGACGATTTGAATGTCGAAATCCGATGCCAGGCGCAGCAATTGTTTCTGCCGCTCCTCGGGCATGGTGCCGCCCAACGGATTGCTCAGACGAGTGGTCAACACCAAAGCCTTGATCGACCATTGGTTGGCCGCCAGTTGCAGGGCTTCCAGACTCATGCCGGTGGACGGATCGCTGGGAATTTCGATGACCTTCAGACCCAGCAAATCGGCCAGTTGCAGCAATCCGTAATAAGTGGGCGATTCGGCGGCGATCAGGTCCCCAGGCCGGGTCAGCACCCGCAGTGACATCTGCAAGGCGTCAACGCAGCCATGGGTGATCACCACTTCTGAAGGATCGACCACTACGCCGGCATCACGCATGCGGATCGCCACCTGTCGGCGCAGCGGCTCAAAACCGGGGCTGAACATGTAGCTGAAAGCGCGTGGACTATGGAAACGGGTGACTTTGGCCAATTGCTGGTGCAGCGCTCGCACCGGCAGGTAATCGACGCTCGGTACTGCTGCGCCCAAGGGGAAAACGCCTTCGCGGCGGGATTCGACCAGCACCTGTTGAATGATGCTGCTGCGTGTGACCAGCCCAGGACGTTCGACCCGGGCGATGTCCGGTGTCGGCGCCGTCAAGGCCGGGGTCTGGTGCACGTAGTAACCCGACTGCGGCCGGGCCCGGATCAGCCCCTGATCTTCGAGATTGGCATACGCCTGCAACACCGTGGCATGGCTGACGTTGAGCTGCGAACTCATCTTGCGCACCGAAGGCACGCGCTCGCCCGGTTGATAGACACCACGGCGGATGTCTTCGGCCAGTTGCTGGGCAATACGCTGATAAAGCAAGAGATTGGTCATGACGCAGCACTCGATTTCACGGGCATTTTATTCTTGTGTAAAACAATACCGGAACAGTTTGGAAGTGTACTGGGACAGTTGCCACAATAGTCGACAGTACAGTGCAGTGTCAGCAAAAACTGTACTGTTTTTTCGCAGGCACAAAAAAACCCGGCGCTGTCTGGCAGGCCGGGTTGTATGAACGGTGCAGAATCTGCGTAGGAGCTGTGTAGGAGCTGTGTAGGAGCTGTCGAGTGAAACGAGGCTGCGATCTTTCAACGCTAAAAAGCAAAATCAAAAGATCGCAGGCTTCGCCAGCTCCTACAGGATGTCTGGCGACACGTCCGATTTTAGCGGGCCGCGCCGAGCTGGCCTTTTTCGTCAGAGAACACGATTTCCACCCGGCGATTCTGCGCCCTGCCGCGTTCGGAGGCGTTTGCATCGACCGGGTATTCGTCGCCGTAACCTTCGACCTTGATACGCTTGTCGTCGATTCCCAGGTCCATCAGCACGTTCGCCACGGACTGTGCGCGATCCCGGGACAGCTTGAGGTTTTCCTGCTTGCCGCCGGTACTGTCGGCATAGCCTTCGATTCGCACCACGCGCTTGGGGTTGAGCTGCAGGAACTGCACGATCTTCAACACCACACGGTTGGCCGAGTTCTTCAACTCTGCCTCACCGGTGTCGAACAGCACATCGCCCAGGGTCATCACCAAGCCGCGATCAGTCTGCGTAGTGGCCATCGCTACGATCTGCTCTTCGAGCCATTTACCCTGCTGTTGCACGCTGAGCAGTTTGGACTCGCGCAAGGCCAATTGCAGGCGCTGACGCTCCAGCTCGAGCTTGGCCGCACGCTCTTCGTTGAGCACTTTATTGGTGTGCTCCCGAGCGATTTCGCTATAGCGCTGGCTCAAATAGGCGTACTGCACGACGTCCGAGCCGCTGCCCCAATAACTGGACAAGCGATCGGCCCGCGCCAGGGACTCACCCGCACGAATCACGTCCTTGGGCGCGATTCGCAGCACATTGGAGTCTTCCTTGACCTTCTGGAAGTCGGTGCCGGCCTGCTGTAACGCCGCTTCACTGCGCTGGCCGGCGCAACCATAAAGGCTCGCGCAACCAGCCAGGATCAGCCCCCCGAATACTTTGGACTTGAGATTCATTGGGCATCTCCCAGCTGCTTGTGCAAACGGGTGATGCGGGTATTGAGCACGCTCAACTGCTCCTCGCTCTTGAGGGTCAGGACCCGGGCTTCAGCCAGCCGAGCATCCAGCTCGGCCTGTTCAGCTCGCATCCGCGCATTCTTGAAGGATTGATCGGCCATGCTGCCCTTGGCGCGCTTGAACTTGTCTTCGGCCAGTTTCATTTCTGGCACTTCGTCGGCAGTCGCACCCACAGCCTTGGCTTGTTCGAGTGCCTGCTCGGTCAGGCGCATTTGTTCATTCGGCGCCGGATCGGCTGCACAACCCGCCAGAGCCAGGACGGCCAGGGCAGCGAAAAGAGGTCGAATACTCACTAAAAATCCCTACTGTTTTGGGGCACTGACAGGTTGTGGCTGCGGTTGTTTCTGTTGCGCATTCCAGCGCTCGATGTTTCGTTGCAGCACAGCCTCCGTCAGTCCGGACGCGGGCAATTCTGTCATCTTTTTGGCCAGCTGTCCGCGCAACCACGGATCGTTGCAGGCTGAGTTGTGGGAAACCGCCAGAAACAATCCCGGCTGGTCGACCGGTTGAGCACGGGCGATCAAGTCATTGGCCATGCCCAATGTCTGCGCCATCGCCATGCCCGAGTAACGTGCGGCCAATACAAACTCCACTTCGCCCAAGAGCAATTTCTGAAAGGCTTCAGTCAGGTTGGATGTACGGACGAGGGCCAATTGCTGCTCGGCAAATGTGACAAATGCCGAGGTCAGCCGGGACTTTTCCGACAAAGCGCCGGGATGACCGCGTAAATCCTGCACGTCGCTGTAGACCAGTGGCGAGTCTTTGCGGGTCCAGACCAGGTAATCGTTTTCCAATAATGGCGGATGAATGTAGTCCAGAGACTCCAGTTCACTGACCGTCAACGAGGCGTCCGCGAGCATGTCCATGCGACCGCTGCGTACTTCTTCCAGCGCTTGTGAGCGCTTACCGGCGTAAAGCAGTTCGACCTTGATACCCAACTGCCCCGCCACTTGCTGCAAAAGATCGGCACTGGCGCCTATCAGGTGCTTGGGGTTTTGTGGGTCTTGCCACAGGTACGGAGGCGCATCCGGGCTGCCGGTTACGACCAGGCGCTCGCATTTGCCTGCGGCGATCGACAGTGTTGGCAATAGCGCCAGCCCCAGTAGTAATGACCTGCCATATACACGGCGCAAATCCATGGCAACACACTCCCGTTGAGACCGTTTACATCTCTGTAGGAGCGAGCTTGCTCGCGATGGATTCGAATGCGCCGCGTTTATACAGAATGAACGCGTCATCATTGACCTCCATCGCGAGCAAGCTCGCTCCTACAGAAAAAAACAAAAAAAAAGCCCGACCATAAGGTCGGGCTCTTTATAAGTGAAGCAGCCGGATTAGACCAGCTTCTCCAGCTCAGGGATGGCTTCGAACAGGTCCGCCACCAGGCCGTAATCGGCCACCTGGAAGATCGGCGCTTCTTCGTCCTTGTTGATCGCAACGATCACTTTGGAGTCTTTCATGCCGGCCAGGTGCTGAATCGCGCCGGAGATACCGACGGCGATGTACAGCTGAGGAGCAACGATCTTGCCGGTCTGACCGACCTGCATGTCGTTGGGTACGAAACCTGCGTCGACCGCGGCGCGGGAAGCACCTACGGCAGCGCCCAGCTTGTCGGCCAGAGCGTACAGGTGTTTGAAGTTGTCACCGTTCTGCATGCCGCGGCCGCCGGAAACGACGATCTTGGCAGCGGTCAGTTCCGGACGATCGGACTTGGCCAGCTCTTCGCCAACGAAGCTGGAGATGCCAGCGTTGTGGGCGGCAGCAACGGCTTCAACGGCAGCGGAACCACCTTCGGCAGCAACCGGGTCGAAACCGGTGGCGCGCACGGTGATCACTTTGACCGCAGCGTTCGACTGAACGGTAGCGATGGCGTTACCGGCGTAGATCGGACGCTTGAAGGTGTCAGCGCTTTCTACCGAGATGATCTCGGAGATCTGGTCAACGTCCAGTGCAGCGGCAACGCGCGGCAGGATGTTTTTGCCGTTGGAAGTCGCGGCAGCCAGGATGTGGCTGTAGGCCTTGCCCAACTCTGCAACCAGAGGAGCAACGTTTTCCGGCAGCTGGTGCGCGTAAGCGGCGTTGTCAGCGTTCAGGACTTTGCTCACGCCAGCGATTTTCGCTGCGGCTTCAGCCACGGCGCCAGCGCCTTGGCCTGCAACCAGAACGTGGATGTCGCCGCCGATTTTGGCAGCGGCAGCAACGGTGTTCAGCGTGGCCGGGGCCAGCGCTTTGTTGTCGTGTTCAGCAATAACCAAGATAGTCATTTAGATTACCTTCGCTTCGTTTTTCAGTTTCTCGACCAGTTCAGCCACCGACTTGACCTTGATACCCGCGCTGCGTGCAGCCGGCGCTTC
>NZ_JBOIBY010000320.1:0-4878 GCF_050739655.1 Pseudomonas sp.
CCGGGCTCCTACAGTGCGATGGTGATTCCTGAATCGCCATCGCCGAGGAGCTTCAGTCGATGTACTCAAACAACTTCACGATCTTCTGCACGCCAGAAACGCCTTGCACCAGATTGGTCGCCTGGGCAGCTTCCTGTTTGGTCAGCAGGCCCAGCAGGTAGACAATGCCGTTCTCGGTGATGACCTTGATGCGCGAGCCGGGGATATTCGGGTCGGTGAGCATTTGGGTCTTGATCTTGGAGGTCAGCCAGGTGTCGTTCTGGCGGGCAAGGAAGCCTGAAGGTGGCAGGATCTGTATTTCGTTGTGAACTGTCTTCACGCGCTGCACGGCTGAGGCGGCTTGTTCGGCCTTGGCCTTGAGGTCGGCGCGCGGGGTTTGCCCGGCGAGCAGTACGACGCCGTTGAAGCTGGTCACGACGATGTGCGAGTCGTTATCCAGGGCGGGGTCTGCCTTGGCGATGTTCACGCCGACCTTGGTGTCAATCAGGGAGTCGTCGATCTTGCTGCCGAAGGTGCGGGTGCCGCGGTCGTCTTCGATCGGTGCTTCACGGCTGGCATTAACCACCGAGGTGCAGCCGCTGATGCCGAGGCACAGGGTCAGGGCCAGTAGGCCGAGGCGATTAGGGGTCATTCTTCACTCCCGAACAGTTGGCTGTCGATCAAGTCGCAAAGGCAATGGATCGCCAGCAGGTGGACTTCTTGAATACGTGCGGTGACGTTGGCCGGTACGCGAATCTCAACGTCCTCTGGCAATAGCAGCGACGCCATGCCGCCGCCATCGCGCCCCGTCATTGCTACGACAATCATTTCGCGATCATGTGCGGCCTGGATCGCTTGAATTATGTTTGCCGAGTTGCCGCTGGTGGAAATCGCCAGTAAAACGTCGCCCGGTTGACCAAGGGCGCGGATTTGCTTGGAGAAGATTTCGTTGTAGCTGTAGTCGTTGGCAATCGAAGTGATGGTCGAGCTGTCGGTGGTCAGCGCGATGGCCGGCAGGCTTGGACGCTCGCGCTCGAAGCGGTTCAGCAGCTCGGACGAGAAGTGCTGGGCATCGCCGGCGGAACCGCCATTGCCGCAGGAGAGCATTTTGCCTTCGTTGAGCAGGGCGTTGACCATAACCTGGCTGGCTTGCTCGATGTGCGGTGCAAGTACTTCCATCGCCTGTTGCTTGGTGTCGATGCTGGCCTGAAAAAGCTGGCGAATTCGCGATTGCATGTCCATCTGTGTGACCTTAATGAGCGCGGCTGTCCGGCACGTAAAAGTGCAGCCCGCAAAACAAAGAGCAAAAGTGTTGGGTTGTGTCCGCCTCGTGGCGCAGGCGATCAGCTGTCGAAGGCATTCTGCAACCAGTTCAACTGATCGAGGTCGCTGTCGATCGCGACCACGTCGAAACGGCAAGGGGAGTTGGCCCAGCGCGACTCGCGCTGAAGAAAATATTGCGCGGCAAAAATCAGTTTTTGCCGTTTGCGCTCATCGATGCTATCGAGCGCGCCACCCCATTGAGTGTTTTTTCTGTAGCGAACTTCAACGAATACTACTGTATCGCCATCGAGCATGACCAGATCAAGCTCGCCGCGTTTACATAACCAGTTCTGCGCCAGTAGGCGCAGACCTTGTTGTTGAAGATGCTCGAGCGCATGGCGCTCGGCATCTTTACCGCTTTGCTGGCGTGACCTGTCAGGCATCAGCGCGGGGTGTCCGGCAGGCGTTGAACCTGGCCGTTGACGAACTCTGCCCATGGCAACTGCCGCACGACGCGCTGATTCTGGCTCATTCCCAGGCTGCCCGATTGGCCTTCAATGCGGCTGTCAGGCAGGCTTTTGAGTTGCCCCAGGCGTGGCGCCAGGCGATAGGCGTCTACGCCCATTGCGTACAGGCGGCCCAGGCTGCCGGCGGCTTGTGGCCATTGGGCGGTTACCTGGCGGCGCAGCGGATCATTGGCGTCCAGCAGCCACGGGGTTTCGCAGAAGCGAATACCGTTCATGTCGTTGTACTGGTTCGCATCGCCGCTGGCGCTGAACACGTGGGAAGTGGCGTAGACCGGAACGTCGCCTGCGTACTGAAAGTTCAGGGTCGGCTTGATCTGTTGGGCCTGTTGCGGTGTGGCGGCCAGGAAGATGAACTCAATGTCCTGGCGACGTGAAGGTTGGGCGGCGACTTGCGAGCCTACGGTGCTTTGCAGGCTCTTGGCGCGACCTTCGCTCTGGCGCAGCTGGAACATGTCGGCAATCTGCTGGGCCAGTTGAACCGGCTGGTCGACGCGCTCGGTAGCGACGACGCTGCCGCCGTTGGCTTGCCAGTCCTGGCTGAATGCCCGAAGCACGCGATCGCCCCATTCACCTTTCGGCACCATGATGGCAGCGCGATGCAGGCCGTCGGCGCGAGCGCGGCGAGAGACTTCACGGGCTTCGTCTTCAGCGGCAAGGCCAAACTGGAACAGTTGCGCCGGACCTTGTTCACCTTCGCTGTAGTTAAGCGCCAGGGTGGTGATCGGCAGTTGCGGGCGAGCGCTCAGCTGTTTGACCAGCGGCTTCTCCAGTGGGCCGACAACCAGTTGCACGCCATCGGCCTGGGCCTTGCGGTAGAACTCGTCGAGGGAGGTAAGGCGCGAACTGTCATAAAACTCGATGGCTGGCGGCTTCTGCCCGGCTTGTTGTGCCTGGTAGTGAGCAGCCATGAAGCCTTCGCGCAATGCTTTGCCGACCGATGCCAGCGGACCGTCCTGCGGCAGCAGCAGGGCGATCTTGCTCAGGGGCTGGCTGGCCAGTTCCTTGAGTTGGGTCAGCGGCAATGGCAGCTGGATCGCGGCCGGGTGTTTCGGGTTTTGTTTGCGCCAGTTGTCGATGGCGGCCTGTTGCTGTTCCAGGGTGCCGGCGGTTTTTACTGCCTGCGCCAGGGCCATCCAGCCACCGAGATCATCGGTGGTATTGGGTTGCAATTGATCGGTTGGCAACGAGGCGATCAGTGTCCAGATCGCTTCGTGGTTTTTGCTTGCCGCTTCGCCGCTCAGCATGGGCGCGATGAAAATACGCTCCCGTGCGGCGGCCAGGGTCTGGCCATCGGCTTCAAGGGCGCGGGCACGAACGGTGCCGGTGCGGATCTGCTGCTCTTGCGGCAATTCGCTCAGGCGCTGAAAGCTTGGATGGCTCAAGGCAGTCAATGCCGCTTTCGGCTGATTGCGTGTCATGGCCAGTTCGGCAGCCAGGGTGTTGGCGAACACCTGCTGGCCGGGTTTGAGTTGCTCCACGGGTACTTGCTGGAGAATTTGCGCGGACTGGCCGGGATTGCCCTGGCGATAGGCCAGATCAGCTGCGCTCAAACGCAGCAGAGCGGCGTCTTCCGGCGATTTGCTTTGAGCGGCCTTCTCGAGCAGTTGCTCGATACTGGCATCCGGGGTCCGTGGAAGTTCGCCAAGGCTGGAGGAGGGCGAGCTGGCGCAAGCCGCCAGTAGGGCAGCGAGGCAGAGGGCAGAGAGCAGCCGCAGGCAAGCGATCATGTAAGTGTTCCTGATACTCGATCAAATTAGCGTGGAATTGTACCCAAGCACTGGCCGGGGCGCGATGTCAGTGGTGTGAATCGATCAATTTAGCTTGCTTAAATGTTGCTATGCGGCACAAAGGGCAGCAAAAGCGAGTACTGCATACGCGTATCGCCAGCGGCGCTACGCGTTACAATGGCCGCTTTATCGATCATGAGGTGTGCGCTTTGACTGCTCCAGGTGCTTTGAATTCCGCTGCCGGCTCGCTTTATGTGGTGGCGACGCCCATCGGCAACCTGGACGACATCAGTGCGCGCGCGCTGAAGATCCTGCGCGAGGTTGCCTTGATCGCCGCTGAGGATACTCGCCACTCGCAGCGCTTGATGCAGCACTTCGGCATTCCCACGCCATTGGCTGCCTGTCACGAACACAACGAGCGCGATGAAGGCAGTCGCTTCATCACTCGTCTGTTGGCGGGTGACGATGTGGCGCTGATTTCCGATGCGGGAACGCCGCTGATTTCCGATCCGGGCTATCACCTGGTGCGCCAGGCTCGGGCCGCGGGTATTAATGTGGTCCCTGTTCCTGGTGCCTGCGCACTGATCGCAGCGCTCTCGGCGGCAGGGCTGCCATCGGACCGATTTATCTTCGAAGGCTTCCTGCCAGCCAAGGCCGTGGGGCGACGCGCGCGCCTGGAGCTCATTAAGGAAGAACCGCGGACGCTGATTTTCTACGAAGCGCCGCATCGAATTCTCGAATGCCTTCAGGACATGGAGCTGGTATTCGGCCCCGAGCGCCAGGCATTGTTGGCGCGCGAACTGACCAAGACCTTCGAAACACTCAAGGGTTTGCCGTTGGTCGAGCTGCGTCAGTTCGTCGAGTCGGACAGTAATCAGCAGCGTGGCGAATGTGTGGTCCTGGTCGCAGGCTGGACGGTTCCAGAGTCTGAAGATGCGGTCAGCAGTGAGGCGATGCGCGTTCTCAATCTGTTGCTCGAAGAAATGCCGCTCAAGCGCGCTGCCGCATTGGCGGCGCAAATTACCGGCGAACGCAAGAATGTTCTGTATCAGGTCGCGCTGGATAAACAGAAAAGCGAGTGAAACCCGACGCGCAGGCGTGTTCGAAGGCTTTTAGCGCTTGTTCTTCGGGCGCTCTGCCGTTAACCTGCGCGGCGGAGAGTCGATCGGACAGTCGCTGCCCTCTATGAAAATTAGGGGGGGGAGGAAAGTCCGGGCTCCATAGGGCGAAGTGCCAGGTAACGCCTGGGAGGCGCGAGCCTACGGAAAGTGCCACAGAAAATAACCGCCTAAGCGCTTCGGCGCCGGTAAGGGTGAAAAGGTGCGGTAAGAGCGCACCGCACGTCTGGCAACAGGTCGTGGCTAGGTAAACCCCACTTGGAG
>NZ_JBOIBY010000321.1:0-4895 GCF_050739655.1 Pseudomonas sp.
CCGCGCCGAACGTACGCCAGCTTTGCGGGGGCAAAAGGGAGGTCATTGTACACACCGACACAGAGGCTCACAAATTTAGCGACGAAATGTCGTAAATTCATGTCGCATTTGTGAAAGGTTTAAAGCGATCTGCTGTGCTAGTCAAAACTTTTTTTAATTTTGACTGCTACGACTCAAAGACTACTGTGACGCAGACACCACAACGCACGCGGCTCGAAAGCCGCATGCGTCGCAGAAATTTTGAGGTGCCGGGAGAGGCGGCCTGGGTAAGGCCGCCGAATCTTCAGCGAGCTGTTGCCAGTTCCTGTTGGACGCTGGCGACAGAGCGAGGCCAAGGTTTACCAGCCTGAACCTTCGCTGGCAAGGCCTTGATGGCGGAAACAGCCGCATCACGATTGGCGAAGTTGCCGTAGGTGATGACGTAAAGCGGTTTGCCGTTGAGGACTTTCTTGAAATAACGGTACTCGCCGCCCTGCTCCTTGACGAAGTTTTGCGCGGCGGTTTCCGAACTGGTGCCGAGGATCTGCACCACGTAGTTACCCGGCGCCTGACCTGCGTACCAGGTACCACCGGCAGCTTTCGCGGCAGCGACTGGTTTCTCGGCAGGCTTGGCCGCCGCAACAACCGGTTTGGCTGGCGCTGGAGCAGGCTTGGTGGCTGGCGCTGGAATCGGCGCAGGCTTGGCGGTAGCGACCTGGGTCGGTGCGGGCACGGGTTTGGCCGCAGGGGTCGGCGCCGGGCCAGCAGGCACGCCTACAGGCGGTGCAGTGGTGGTTACGGTTGGCGGCGTCGCGCTGGAGCCTTCAAGCGGTACTCCATCGTCACCTTCAGTGATGCCACCTGCGGCCTCAGCCAGAGGACCACGCATGACCGGCTGCGAGTTACCGACCAACGGCAATGGCATCGGCTGCGTGTTGCCGGCGAATTCGACGGCTGGTGCGCCACCGCTCGCCTGAGACGCACCCTGACCGAGCGGCAATTGCGCCTGCTCGTTGGCCGGTGCACCCGTGGTTGGCGCTTTACTGCGACCGGGCATCAGCCAGGCGGCGGCTACCGCGACCACAACGACGGCGGAAATCGCCAATACGTGTTTCTTCGGCATATTGAACCCCATACTTGGACGCTTCACCGCTGAGCGGCTGGCAATCATGGCTTCGATCATCGCATCGCGGGCAACCTGGTTGATGTTGCCAGGCCAACCCTCGGAGCTTTCGTGAATATCAGAGATCTGATTCGCAGTAAAAAGTTCGATACCCCGACCTGCGCCTTCAAGGCGCTGATCCAGATACTCGCGGGTTTCTTCTTCGGTATAAGGCTGCAGCTCGATGACATGAAAGCGCTCTTGTTCGAGCTGCAAGGCGTCGAGCTGAGCAATCATCGACGATTCGCCAAACAGGAAAACGTGCGGACGCCCTTCCGGCGCACCAGCACCCAGCGCCATCAACGCTTCCAGTGCAGACTCGTCGAGCTGCTCGGCATCATCCACCAGCAGATAGACTTCCTGACCGGTCAGCGCCAGCTGCACCACCTGAGCCACGATCGCGCCAACCTCGGCCTGGGCAACATCAAGCGCCTGAGCCACCTGACCCAGCAAACCGGCAGAATCACCGGCGCCACGGGCGGAAACCACCACGCTCTGCACCGATTGCTTGTTGGTGCTGGCCACCAGGGCCTGGCGCAACAGGGTCTTGCCGCTGCCTTGTGGACCCGTAACCACTAACAGCAGCTCGCTGTAACGCGCCAGGTGATGCAACTGCCCCAGCACCGGCTTGCGCTGGGCCGGGAAAAACTTGAAGCCAGGCACCCGTGGAGCAAAAGGGTCATGATTCAACTGGTAATGGCCGAGGAAAGCCTCGTCGGCATGCAAACTAGTCATCGCGTTCTTATTAACCTTTCAGCTGAGCCAGGGCGCGGTAATCCGCTCCCAGCGTGGCCTGTAGAACCTCTTTCGGATAATCATCGGTCACTACCGCTTCGCCCATGTGGCGCAACAGCACCAGGCGCAAACGACCGTCGATCACTTTTTTATCAATTGCCATGTGTTCGAGGAAATCAGCTTCGGTCATCTCTTCAGGCGGGATAACCGGCAGCCCGGCGCGCTGGAACAGGCGAATACCGCGATCGCGCTCCTGTTCGCTGATCCAGCCCAGGCGCGCGGACATTTCCAGAGCCATTACGGTGCCAGCAGCGACCGCCTCGCCGTGGAGCCAGACACCATAGCCCATATGGGTTTCGATGGCGTGACCGAAGGTATGGCCCAGGTTGAGCGTGGCCCGCACACCGGTCTCCTTCTCGTCGGCGCCAACCACCGCAGCCTTGGCTGCGCAGGAACGCTCGATGGCATAGGTCAGGGCTTGCTGATCCAGATTACGCAGGCGATCGACGTTGTCTTCGAGCCAGGTCAGGAACGGCTCATCACAGATCAAGCCGTACTTGATGACTTCCGCCAGGCCGGCAGACAGCTCACGGGCAGGCAGGGTATTGAGGGAGGCCGTGTCGATCAGCACGACGTTCGGCTGGTAGAAGGCGCCGACCATGTTCTTGCCCAGCGGATGGTTGATCCCGGTCTTGCCGCCCACGGAAGAGTCGACTTGCGACAGCAACGTGGTCGGGACCTGAATGAAATCAACACCGCGCTGGTAGCAGGCAGCCGCAAAACCGGCCATGTCACCAATCACGCCGCCGCCGAGGGCGATCACCGTGGTGCGACGGTCGTGACGGGCAGTCAGCAGGCCGTCGAAAATTAGTTGCAGGGTTTCCCAGGTCTTGAAGGCTTCACCATCGGGCAGTACCACGGAAATCACCGAGAACTGCGCCAAGCTGCGGGTCAGACGTTCGAGATAGAGCGGCGCAACGGTTTCGTTGGAGATAATCGCTACTTGCCGCCCGCGAATATGCGGGACCAGCAGTTCAGGCTGATCCAACAAACCTTCGCCAATATGAATCGGGTAGCTGCGCTCGCCTAGATCGACCTTGAGTGTCTGCATGTGTCCCCACAGTGAAGATGGAATCAGGCGTCAAGCCTTGAATTAACGAATGTCCATGGCGTCTGCTGGTGTGACGCCGCTTGCCAGCCATGCGCCACAACCTTGTGCGGTCATGGCAGGACGCCGAGGATAGCGCATTTCGTGCGGCGCTTTAACGGGGCGGCAGTTGCTGCAACCGTTCCAGAATATCGAGTACAACCATTCGCGGCGGCCGCTCATCGGTTTCGACTACCAGATCGGCAATTTCCCGATAAAGCGGATCGCGGATCGCCAGCAGATCCCGAAGGGTCTTCGCCGGATCGGCGGTGCGTAACAAGGGACGATTGCGGTCGCGAGCAGTGCGTCCGACCTGCTGCTCGACGGAAGCATGCAGATAGACCACCCGCCCACCGGCATGCAGCGCCCGACGATTGGCTTCGCGCATGACGGCGCCGCCACCGGTCGCCAACACCACACCGTCGTAATCGCAGAGCTCGGCAATCATTGCCTCCTCGCGATCACGAAAGCCCGGTTCGCCTTCCTTATCGAAGATCCATGGGATATTGGCGCCCGTGCGTAATTCAATTTCCTTATCGGAATCTTTGAATGGCAAGCGCAGCTCTTTGGCCAGCAACCGGCCGATGGTGCTTTTACCAGCGCCCATCGGTCCTACAAGAATCAAATTTCGCACAGAATCAACGACTCACAGCAATCGCCTGGTTATTCATGATACGCGGAGTGAGAAACACCAACAGCTCAGATTTTTTCTCCGAAACCACGTCACGCCGGAAAAGGCGGCCAAGATACGGCACATCGCCAAGAAATGGCACCTTATCTACAACCTTGCTCTGAGTATTTGAGAAAACTCCGCCAATCACGATGGTCTCGCCATCGTTGACCAGGACCTTGGCGTTGACTTCGTTCTTCTTGATCGGCGGCACATCCTGGACCTTGTTCAAGTAGTCCGGCTCGTCCTTGGTCACCTTCACTTCCATGATGATCCGGTTGTCGGGGGTGATCTGCGGCGTCACTTCCAGCGACAGCGAAGCCTCCTTGAACGACACCGAAGTCGCGCCACTGGAACTGGCTTCCTGGTAGGGAATCTCGGTGCCCTTGAGGATTTTTGCGGTTTCCTTGTCGGACGTGACCACCTTGGGTTGCGAGACGATTTCCCCGTTGCCGGTTTTCTCCATGGCTGACAGCTCCAGGTCCAGCAAGACGTTATCGGTGATAAATGCGATACCGATTCCCGAGGTGTTGTTGACCGCACCCAAGTCGACGAACGGTGAGTTGGTACTGGTACTGCCGGGCGTTCCGATGGTCGACGAAGCATTGAGTCCGTTATTGACCCCGGAAGCGTTCCAGTTCCCCTTTCGTACCGAACCGCCCCAGCGCACCCCGAGGCTTTTGTCATAGTCGACGTTGGCTTCGACAATGCGCGCCTCGATCATGACCTGACGCACCGGGATATCCAGCTGCGTGACGATCCTGCGCAGCTCATCAAGCCGCTCCTGTGTCTGGTAGGCAATGATGTTGTTGGTGCGCTCATCGACGGTGATCGAGCCCCGTTCGTCGGGTTTCGCATCGGCGTTGGTCACCGACTGGAAGAGCTTGGCGATATCCGCCGCCTTGGCGTAATTCACCTGCAACAGCTCCCGACGCAGCGGCGCCAGATCGGCAATCTGCTTTTGTGATTCCAGCTCCTGACGCTCACGGGCAGCAATTTCATCGGCCGGCGCAACAAGCAGGACGTTGCCGACCTTGCGCTTGTCCAGCCCCTTGGTTTTCAGCACCAGATCCAGCGCCTGATCCCACGGCACGTTCTGCAAGCGCAACGTGATGCCGCCCTGCACCGTGTCGCTCGCGACCAGGTTGAGGTTGGTGAAATCGGCGATCAGTTGCAGCACCGAACGCACATCGATGTCCTGG
>NZ_JBOIBY010000322.1:0-3127 GCF_050739655.1 Pseudomonas sp.
TGCGGGCTTTGTCTTCATCGCTCAGGTGTTCGAGGATGCGCTCGTCGTCGATCATGATCAGCGTGCCGTTCTTCTCGATGACTTCACGCTCGGCGGCGAAGTACAGCGGGACGATCGGGATGCCTTCAAGGTAGATGTACTGCCAGATATCCAGCTCGGTCCAGTTCGACAACGGGAATACGCGGATGGATTCGCCCTTGTTCACTTTGCCGTTGTAGACGTTCCACAGTTCTGGACGCTGGTTTTTCGGGTCCCAGCGGTGCTTGCTGTCACGGAACGAGTACACACGCTCTTTGGCGCGGGATTTCTCTTCATCGCGGCGGGCACCACCGAAGGCGGCGTCGAAACCATACTTGTCGAGCGCCTGCTTGAGGCCCTCGGTCTTCATGATGTCAGTGTGCTTGGCGCTGCCGTGGGTGAACGGGTTGATGTTCTGCGCCACGCCGTCCGGGTTGATGTGGGTGATCAGGTCCAGGCCCAGATCCGCAACCATCTTGTCGCGGAAGGCGTACATCTCCTGGAATTTCCAGCGGGTGTCGACGTGCATCACCGGAAACGGCAGCTTGCCAGGGAAGAACGCCTTGCGTGCCAGGTGCAGCATCACGGCGGAGTCTTTACCGATGGAGTACAGCATCACCGGGTTATCAAACTCGGCGGCCACCTCGCGGATGATGTGGATGCTTTCCGCCTCCAGCTGTTTCAGATGCGTCAGTTTGTCGACCATGGCTACTCACGAAAACTTTCTTATGAACGGCCAGCGGGCCGTGTTCGAGCGGGGATCCTAGCACAGCGACCTCTTCTAATCAGGACGCCCACTAGATCGAAAGAGCATATGAATATACCCCTGCGTTTGGGCCTCTGTGTAGGAGCGAGCTTGCTCGCGATGGTCGTCAACGATAACGCTGGGCGCCTGATGCCCGGCGGTGTTCTTGCGTTCATCGCGAGCAAGCTCGCTCCTACAGTGGGCGAAGCATGATCAGATAGGATTCGGGCAATCGATGAAGATGTGCTCAAGAGCGAACCGCCGTGCCAGGTAATCCCCCAGCGCCTGGACACCATAGCGCTCGGTGGCGTGGTGACCGGCGGCGATGAAGCTGATGTCGTTTTCCCGGGCGCTGTGGAAGGTTTGCTCCGACGCTTCGCCACTGAGGTACAAATCGACTCCCGCCAACACCGCTTGATCGATATAGCCCTGGCCACCACCGGTGCACCAGCCGATCCGGCGAATCATGTTGCTGCCTTCAATCACCAGTGGCTCGCGCCCCATGACTTCCTGCACGCGGCGGGCGAAGTCGCGGGGTGTCATCGGCTCGTTCAAGGAGCCGACCAGGCCGACAACTTTCAGGTTGTCAGGGTCCAGCGGGCCTTCGACCGTGATGTCGAGCTGCCGCGCCAGCTGCACGTTATTGCCAACGTCCGGGTGCAAGTCCAGCGGCAGGTGATAGGACAGAAGGCTGATGTCGTGCTTGAGCAACGTCTTCAATCGACGCTGCTTCATGCCGGTGATGCACGGGTTCTCACCCTTCCAGAAGTAGCCGTGGTGCACCAGCACCAGATCAGCGTTGGCCTCGACGGCGGCATCGAGCAGCGCCTGGCTGGCGGTGACTCCGCTGACAATGCGCATCACTTGCGGGCGCCCCTCGACCTGCAAGCCGTTGGGGCAGTAATCAGCAATTTTCGAACTGCTGAGGTAACGGTCGGCTTCTTCGACCAGGGTGCTCAGGGCGACGGCCATAAAAGACTCCTAAATATCCCGTTCAGAGGCACGCGTGGCCTCGTATAATGCGCGTCATTATGAGCGGTCTCATTCCGCCTGCAACTCTCTCAGGACGTGCTTAATGCTCAAGGCGCTGCGTTTTTCCGGCTGGCCGCTGTTGGCCGGCGTGCTTGTCGCTCTGTTAATCATCCAGCGTTACCCGCAGTGGGTCGGGCTTCCAAGCCTCGACGTCAACCTGCAACAAGCGCCGCAAACCACGAGCATGAAGGAAGGTCCGGTCTCCTACTCGGACGCGGTAACCACCGCCGCGCCGTCGGTGGTGAACCTGTACACCACCAAAGTGATCAACAAACCCAACCATCCGCTGTTCGAAGATCCGCAGTTCCGGCGCTTCTTCGGCGACAACTCGCCCAAGCAAAAACGCATGGAGTCGAGCCTCGGTTCCGGCGTGATCATGAGCCCGGAAGGCTACATCCTGACCAACAACCATGTGACCAGCGGCGCCGACCAGATCGTGGTGGCACTCAAGGATGGTCGCGAAACCCTGGCGCGGGTCATTGGCAGCGACCCGGAAACCGACCTCGCGGTACTGAAGATCGATCTGAAAAACCTGCCATCGATCACCGTCGGCCGCTCTGACAACATCCGCATCGGCGACGTCGCGCTGGCCATCGGCAACCCCTTCGGTGTCGGTCAGACGGTGACCATGGGCATCATCAGTGCCACCGGGCGCAATCAGCTGGGCCTGAACAACTACGAAGACTTCATCCAGACCGACGCCGCCATCAACCCCGGCAACTCCGGCGGTGCGCTGGTGGACGCCAGCGGCAACCTGACCGGCATCAACACGGCGATTTTTTCCAAATCCGGTGGCTCACAGGGCATCGGTTTCGCCATCCCGGTCAAACTGGCGATGGAGGTGATGAAGTCGATCATCGAACACGGCCAGGTGATTCGTGGCTGGCTGGGCATCGAGGTGCAGCCGTTGACTCAGGAACTGGCCGAGTCCTTTGGCCTGTCGGGACGTCCGGGCATTGTCGTTGCGGGGATTTTCCGTGACGGTCCGGCACAAAAGGCCGGGCTGCAACTGGGCGATGTGATTCTTGCCATCGACGGCGAACCGGCCGGTGATGGGCGTCGTTCGATGAACCAGGTTGCACGGATCAAGCCGACCGACAAGGTCGCGATCCAGGTCATGCGTAACGGCAAGGAACTCAAGCTCACGGCGGAAATCGGTTTGCGTCCGCCACCGGCACCGGTCAAGGAAAAAGAAGAGAACTAAGCTGGGTTGCGGACGTATGGTGGTGGGCGGCTAGCCCATCACGAGCAACCCCAAAAACTTGTGGGAGCGTGGCTTGCCCGCGATGAACGATAACGCGGTCTATCTGTTACACCGCGGTGCCTTCATCG
>NZ_JBOIBY010000323.1:0-1204 GCF_050739655.1 Pseudomonas sp.
GCCTGACACTCCGCCTTCGCGGGCAAGCCCGCTCCCACAGGGTTTGTGGTGTCCAGATAGATCTTCGCCAGCAGATCGCTACGATTGCCGATCTCACCCTCACCGACTAACTTCGCCCCGTCGCTGCCAATTCAGCGACCGGGCCTGATAACCCGGGTAAGATGTGTACGCAACTGCGGCAAACTCACGATTGTCGGCGTTTTTTTTACGTCCGGAATTTCGTGTAATGGCGGCTGTGCGTGGGAGACCTTCGGGTCTGCCGGGTCCTGCATCTCCGGTTTATCAGCCTGCGCTCAGCTGCCACCTATTCGCCTGATAACGAATGGGGCAGCATCACATATGCAGGAGTTACAAATGAAAGCTATCAAGACCTCCTTATCCGCTTCATCGGTTATCCCCCACCACCTCCAAACCACCAGGAGGTGAACCCCAATGACCAATCCCCAAGACCTGAAAACCATCGGCCTCACCCCTTTCTCCTATCACGCTAACGAACCACTATTTCGCATCAACGCCGGTGTCCCGGTCATCACCGCCCTCTCCCACGCCTCCGACCTGCTCCACCTCGCCAAACTGCTCGCCTCGGACGCGGCCATGATTCGCAACACCGACCGACACGCCTGGGCCTCGCATTTCTTGCAGGACATGAGCAAGGCGATCATCGATGACGTGGTGAAGGTACTTGATGCACCATGTAACAACCGCGCCTGAATGAATAAGCCCCGCGCTTCTTTCGAAATGCGGGGCTTTCAGTTCGCAGATAGTCATTTGATGCACTTATTGCTAATCCTCATTTTTTGTCTGGCCGCGTACTTTTTCTTAAGTAGGCCAAGAAAATCTTAATTTTGGGAGTTTTTCTCAATATTTTCTTCAGTGGCAGCTTCAGTCTGTAATCGAATTTGTTCTGTCAAACCGAGTCGCTCCCACCTTTGGACCGGCGTCACACACAGATTTCCCCCCAACAAAAAACCCCGCACCTTCTCTCAAAGGGCGGGGTTTTTCTTTACAGCAATCCGACGCTTAAGGCGCGTACGTCAACAACAACTCCGCCGGCACTTTGAAGTCCAGGGACATCGCCACGCTCAACGCGGTAATGGTGAAGATCGAGAACACGAACAGCTTGCGTGCCCAGACCGTGTCATCCACTGCCTTGTAGCCGGTCCAGGCCATGTACAGCCAGTACATGCCCATGGCCGCGGCGACG
>NZ_JBOIBY010000324.1:0-3149 GCF_050739655.1 Pseudomonas sp.
CTCCACCCTACACGTATCCCTGATAATTCGGGTGCTGCCGCGCGCAGAATCCGCAGCGGGTTGGCATTTACCGTGAGCTCCGAAAGGGGAGGTCACGCATCATGGCTAATTTAGGCGTTGTTTCCGAAGCGATCGCTCGGGGTCATTTGCAGCTGACTGCACTTTGTGAACTGGCCATGAATATTGGCTCGAAAAGCGAGTGAAGACTCTGCTTTGCGGCTTGATTCAGGCCTCATGTCACCTGCGCTCGTTACACCTGCAAACTCCACCGTTACGTAGCGAAAGCCCCGTAGGACGGCCTCGCGTCCTGGTGAATTGCGTTGGTCAGGGTCGGTTTTTGACCGTTGGTCCGCTGTCCAGGCCGCTTTTGGCGACGTTCGCGACTATAGCAGCAATGATTAAGTGCTTCAATTCCATAAAAAATTGTTATCATCCGCGCCATGACGACTACTGCCCCTTCGACCCCAGGCGTACAACTGCTTGAGGTCTCGCCGGAATATGCCGGCCAACGTATTGATAACTTCCTTCTCGCTCGGCTCAAAGGCGTGCCCAAGACCTTGATTTATCGCATTTTGCGCAAAGGCGAAGTGCGGGTGAACAAAGGTCGGATCAAGCCCGAATACAAGCTGCAGGCGGGCGATATCGTGCGCGTGCCGCCGGTTCGTGTGCCTGAAAGAGACGAGCCGGTGCCTTTGGCCCAAGGTCTGTTGCAGCGACTGGAAGCTTCGATTGTTCACGAAGACAAGGCACTGATCGTGATCAACAAGCCTTGCGGCATCGCCGTTCACGGCGGCAGTGGCTTGAATTACGGGGTTATCGAAGCATTTCGTCAGTTGCGTCCCGATTGCAAGGAGCTCGAACTGGTTCATCGTCTCGACCGTGATACCTCCGGCCTGCTGATGATCGCCAAGAAGCGCAGCATGCTGCGTCACCTGCACACAGCCTTGCGCGGCGATGGCGTCGATAAGCGCTATATGGCGCTGGTTCGCGGAAACTGGGCGTCCTCGATCAAGCAAGTTCGAGCGGCGCTCGGCAAGAGCAATCTGCGCTCCGGTGAGCGAATGGTCGAGGTCGACGAGGAGGAGGGCAAGGAATCCGTGACCGTGTTCAAGGTCCTGCGTCGTTTTGGCGACTTTGCCACCCTGATCGAAGCCAAGCCGATCACCGGCCGCACTCACCAGATTCGTGTCCACACCTTGCACGCCGGGCACTGCATTGCCGGCGACACCAAATACGGCGATGACGATTTCAGTAAGGAAATCCGCGATCTGGGCGGCAAGCGCCTGTTTCTGCACGCCTACATGCTGACCGTACCGCTGCCTGATGGCAGTGAGCTGAAGTTGCAGGCGCCGGTTGACGAGATGTGGGCTAAAACCGTGGAGCGCTTGAGTGCACCCATCTGACTACAAACTGCTGATTTTCGATTGGGATGGCACGCTGGCCGATTCCATTGGTCGGATTGTTGAAGCGATGCATGTGGCGTCGGAGCGGTCCGGTTTTCAGCAGTGTGATGATTTCGCCGTCAAGGGCATCATCGGCCTGGGTCTGCCGGAGGCCATTCGTACCCTGTATCCCGAAATTGGCGATGCCGAGCTGGTGGCTTTTCGTCAGCACTATGCCGATCACTATATCGCTTCGGAGGCCGTCCCTTCGCCGTTGTTCGAGGGCGTAGTCGAGTCCCTCGAGGCGTTTCGTGCCGAGGGTTATCATTTGGCTGTGGCGACGGGTAAGGCCCGTCGCGGGTTGGATCGTGTGTTGAAGTCCCACGGTTGGGAGAATTATTTCGACATCACTCGTGCGGCCGATGAGACCGCCAGCAAGCCACATCCGCTGATGCTGGAGCAGATTCTTGCCCATTGCGAGGTTCGCCCGGAGCAAGCGTTGATGGTCGGTGATTCTTCCTTCGATTTGCAGATGGCTCACAATGCCGGCATGGGGTCGGTGGCGGTGAGTTATGGGGCACAGTCCATCGAAGCGTTGAAGTTGTTCGAGCCACGATTGGCCATTGATCGCTTTTCAGAATTGCATGCCTGGCTGAGTCAGCAGGCTTAATACGTTTTTGCTGGGGTAGATGGCATGACCGACGAATGGAAGGCACCCGCCAAGTCGAGTGCGGAGAGCGGTGACGAAAAAAGCTGGAAGCTGTTGGAAAAGACTTTGCTGGCAGGTGTGCAGGAGCAGCGTCGCTCCCGGCGCTGGGGCATTTTCTTCAAGCTCCTGACGTTTGTTTACCTGTTTGTTGCGCTGTTGCTGTTCACGCCGCTGATGGACATGGAAAAAGCCGCTACCCGCAGCGGTAATTACACGGCGCTGATCGACATTAACGGCATGATCGCCGACAAAGAGCCGGCCAGTGCCGACAATATCGTTGGCAGCCTGCGTGCTGCGTTCGAAGACGAAAAGGTCAAGGGTGTCATTCTGCGGATCAATAGTCCCGGTGGCAGTCCGGTGCAGTCGGGTTATGTCTATGACGAAATCCGCCGCCTGCGCGGCCTGCATCCTGATACCAAGCTCTATGCGGTGATTTCGGATCTGGGGGCTTCCGGCGCTTACTACATTGCCAGTGCGGCGGATCAGATCTATGCCGACAAGGCGAGCCTCGTGGGCTCCATTGGTGTGACGGCGGCCGGTTACGGATTTGTCGGGACCATGGAAAAGCTTGGGGTTGAGCGTCGTACCTATACCTCTGGCGAGCACAAATCTTTCCTCGACCCGTTCCAACCGCAAAAGCCTGAGGAAACTGCATTCTGGCAGGGCGTGCTCGACACCACTCACAAGCAGTTCATCAATAGCGTCAAGCAAGGTCGTGGCGATCGCCTGAAGGACAAGGAGCATCCGGAGTTGTTTTCCGGTCTGGTCTGGTCTGGCGAGCAGGCGTTGCCTCTGGGGTTGGTTGATGGCCTGGGCAATGCCAGTTCAGTCGCCCGCGATGTGATCGGCGAGAAAGAATTGGTGGATTTTACTGTTCAAGAATCGCCGTTCGACCGCTTCTCGAAGAAGCTTGGTGCCAGCGTGGCTGAGCATTTGGCGATGTGGATGGGGTTTAACGGCCCTTCGATTCGCTGATACGGTATCAGGATTAAAAGATCGCAGCCTGCGGCAGCTCCTACAGAGATTGTGTAGGTGCTGCCGCAGGCTGCGATCTTTTG
>NZ_JBOIBY010000325.1:0-2964 GCF_050739655.1 Pseudomonas sp.
AGTCTGATGCAGCCGCTCCCTTGCCGCAGGTGAAAGCCGGCGGGATAACAAGAACGATAAGGGGAACCCGCAATGATGCGACATCCACATGTCTGGATGGGCCTCCTGTTGTGGTCGATTTTCAGTCCGGCGCAAGCGGCCTGGACTGTGAATATGGCGCCTGGAGCGACTGAAATCAGTCACGCTGTGTTTGACCTGCACATGACCATTTTCTGGATCTGTGTAGTGATCGGCATCATCGTTTTTGGCGCCATGTTCTGGTCGATGATCCTGCATCGACGCTCGACCGGGCAGGTGGCCGCCAAATTTCATGAAAGCACCGCCGTTGAAATTCTCTGGACCATCGTGCCCTTCATCATCCTGGTGGCCATGGCGGTTCCCGCGACGGCAACCCTGATCAAGATGTACGACGCCAGCGAGCCGGATATCGATATTCAGGTCACCGGCTACCAATGGAAATGGCATTACAAATACCTGGGCCAGGACGTTGAGTTCTTCAGCAATCTGGCCACTCCCGCCGATCAGATCCACAACAAGGAGGCCAAGAGCGAGCATTACTTGCTTGAGGTCGACAAGCCCTTGGTGCTGCCGGTCGGCGCCAAAGTGCGCTTCCTTGTGACATCCGCCGACGTGATCCACTCCTGGTGGGTGCCAGCCTTCGCAGTCAAGCGCGATGCGATCCCGGGCTTCGTCAACGAAGCCTGGACCCGTATTGAAAAGCCCGGCATCTACCGTGGCCAATGCGCCGAGCTATGTGGCAAGGACCACGGGTTCATGCCGATCGTGGTCGAGGTCAAGGAAAAGGCCGATTACGAGAAATGGCTGGGCGAACGCAAGGCTGAAGCCGCACAACTCAAAGAGCTGACCAGCAAGGAATGGACCCTCGACGAGCTCAAGGAGCGTGGCGACAAGGTCTATCACACCACCTGCGTGGCCTGTCACCAGGCTGAGGGCCAGGGGCTGCCGCCGATGTTCCCGGCGCTCAAGGGCTCGAAAATCGCCACCGGACCAAAAGATGCACACCTGAGCATTGTCTTCCACGGCAAACCCGGCACCGCCATGGCGGCATTCGGTAAACAGCTTTCGGAAGTCGATATCGCGGCCGTCGTGACCTACGAACGTAACGCCTGGGGCAACAATAAGGGCGACATGGTCACGCCGAAAGAAGTGCTGGAGCTCAAACAGGCGGAAAGCAAATGACCCGGCCCATTGCGCACCTCAGGAACCGGTCGGGGCAGCACGCCCCGACCTGCCCAGCCCATCTGGCTACAGGAGACAGGACATGACTGCTGTAATCGATGAACATGTTCATACCGCCAGCGACCACGCCCACGGCCCCGCCAAAGGCCTGATGCGTTGGGTGTTGACCACCAACCACAAGGATATCGGCACGCTGTACCTGTGGTTTGCGTTTTCCATGTTCCTGCTGGGCGGCTCGTTCGCGATGGTGATTCGCGCCGAGTTGTTCCAGCCCGGACTGCAAATCGTCCAGCCGGAATTCTTCAACCAGATGACCACCATGCATGGCCTGGTGATGGTCTTCGGTGCGGTAATGCCAGCGTTTGTCGGCCTCGCCAACTGGATGGTTCCGCTGATGATCGGCGCGCCGGACATGGCCCTGCCGCGCATGAACAACTTCAGCTTCTGGCTGTTGCCGGCGGCGTTCCTGGTGTTGGTGTCGACGCTGTTCATGCCGGGGGGCGGGCCGAATTTTGGCTGGACCTTCTACGCGCCATTGTCGACGACTTACGCGCCGGAAAGCGTGACGTTCTTCATCTTCGCCATCCACTTGATGGGGATCAGTTCGATCATGGGTGCGATCAACGTGATCGCCACCATCCTCAATCTGCGCGCCCCTGGCATGACGCTGATGAAAATGCCGCTGTTCGTCTGGACCTGGCTGATCACTGCGTTCCTCTTGATCGCGGTAATGCCGGTACTGGCCGGATGCGTGACGATGATGCTGATGGACATTCACTTCGGCACCAGCTTCTTCAGTGCCGCCGGTGGCGGTGACCCGGTGCTGTTCCAGCATGTGTTCTGGTTCTTCGGTCACCCTGAGGTGTACATCATGATTCTGCCGGCCTTCGGTGCCGTCAGCTCGATCATCCCGACCTTCTCGCGCAAACCACTGTTCGGCTACACCTCGATGGTCTACGCCACGGCGAGTATTGCGTTCCTGTCGTTCATCGTCTGGGCGCACCACATGTTCGTGGTCGGCATTCCGCTGGTGGGCGAGCTGTTCTTCATGTACGCCACACTGCTGATCGCGGTGCCCACCGGGGTCAAGGTGTTCAACTGGGCCAGCACCATGTGGCAAGGCTCGCTGACCTTCGAGACGCCGATGTTGTTTGCAGTGGCGTTCGTGATCCTGTTCACCATCGGCGGTTTCTCCGGATTGATGCTGGCCATCGCGCCGGCGGACTTCCAGTACCAGGACACCTACTTCGTGGTTGCGCACTTCCACTATGTATTGGTGCCAGGTGCGATCTTCGGGATCTTCGCCTCAGCCTATTACTGGCTTCCGAAGTGGACCGGCCACATGTACGACGAAACCCTCGGCAAGCTGCATTTCTGGCTGTCGTTCATCGGCATGAACATGGCTTTCTTCCCGATGCACTTCGTGGGTCTGGCTGGCATGCCGCGACGGATTCCGGACTACAACCTGCAGTTCGCCGACTTCAACATGGTGTCGTCGATCGGCGCGTTCATGTTCGGCACCACGCAACTGTTCTTCCTGTTCATCGTGATCAAGACCATTCGCGGCGGCCCGGCGGCACCGGCCAAGCCGTGGGATGGAGCGGAAGGTCTTGAGTGGAGCATTCCGTCACCGGCGCCGTATCACACCTTCACCACGCCGCCGGAAGTGAAATGAACAATTTCTGCCTTGTGGATATTCCTGTGGGAGCTGGCTTGCCAGCGATGGGATCACCGCGGTGTGTCAGGCATGCAGCCATCGCTGGC
>NZ_JBOIBY010000326.1:0-2428 GCF_050739655.1 Pseudomonas sp.
ACACGGATGTGAGCGGCACGTTCGACTACAAGCGTCGCGACACGCTCTGGGGTCTGCAAAGCCAAAGCACGGTGGGCTTGCGCGTGACCAAGCACCTGCCCAATGACGGCGCCAGCGAGTTTGTGCGTATCCCCACCGGCAACACCGCCGGCTATGCGCCGGGCACGCACATGCGCAACTTTACTTACCAGGGTTCGGACAGCGTCCTGCATGCGGGCAATGACCTGGAAATCGCCGACGACCTGTGGCTGACCACCGGCCTGGCCGCCATCTACACCCGTCGCGAAAGCGCGGTGACTTACCCCGAGGGTGGAGGCAAGACCAGCTTGAGCGATTGGGACTATGCACCGCGCATCGGCTTGCGCTACCAACTGAACCCCGACGTGCAAATCTTCGGCAACCTCAGCCGCTCGGTCGAAGCGCCGCATCCATGGTCGCTGATCTACAGCTCCAACATTCGCTTCCCGGCCGGCAGCGGCCCTGCCACCGGCGCCCAGCGCGACCCGATCGAGTTGAAAAACCAGACCGCGACCACGCTGGAAATCGGCGGCCGTGGCGACAGTGCGCTGGGCCAATGGAGCCTGGCCTGGTACTACGCCCAAGTGCGCAACGAATTGCTCTCGGTGTTGCCGGACGCCAACGCCACCACGCCCTACGAACTCAATGCCAGCCCCACCGTGCACCAGGGCGTGGAAGCCAGCCTGCAAAGCAACCTGTGGTCGCCCGACGACGGCGGCCAACTGAGCCTGCGTCAGAGTTACACCTTCAGTGACTTCCACTACCGCGACGACGACCGCTTCGGCGACAACCGCCTGCCGGGCCTGCCGATGCACTACTACCAGGGTGAACTGCGCTACGACTGGCCAATGGGTTTCTTCGCTGCGTTCAACACGCAGATGGTGTCCAAGGTGGCGGTAGATTACGCCAACAGCTACTACGCCGATCCCTATGCAATCTTCGGTGCGACCCTGGGCTACAACGCGCCCAAGGGCGACTGGCAGACCTGGCTGGACATGCGCAACCTGACCGACAAGCACTACGCCGCCACCGTCACGCCGGGTTATGACGACAAAGGACTGGACGCGGCGCGGTCCACGCCCGGCGAGGGAATGGCGATGTACGTCGGGGTGTCGTGGAGTTTGCGCTGAGGAGCCACACAGAGACTTCGTGAAAGCTACATCATCTTGCGTCGTTGCCTACAGGTGCGTAAGAATCCGCCGGCTTGTGCGTCTTGGGCCTGGGTCTTATCGTTTCCGTGTCGCTGAAACAACAGCGATCGGGTTTGGTAGACCCGTTGCATTGACGCATAACGTCACCTTGTTCAGTCCTTTCTCAAGGCTGAATTTAATGGTGACCATGCGCAGGGCTCTTTCGGGGGCGCCGGTTCCAATGCCCGGTCTACCAACCTTCGTATGGTCACCACCCTTCGTTTGGTAGCGAAGCGGTGATGGCTCCTTTAAATCGCATTGGAGTTCCATCCATGTTCAAGGTCACACCCAACCCACCGGACACCGATCCGGCATCCCCGTACGAAAACCATTCAAAAAAACTTCACGACGCCGCCGAGCGCGCCCTCGACTATCACCTGAAGCCGGACGTCTCCATCATGGACACCCCGCGCACCCCTGGCACCATGTTCATCGTCAACCCGGAGCTCGATACCGAAACCCTGCTGGCCCATGCCTGTGAGTCGCTGGCGTCGGCCAATGTCATGACCATGGATCTGGCGGACCATATCGATGGGCCGAGGCGCAATACCTTGTTGGGTATTGCGCAGGTCATCATGCTGGGTGAATTGGCGGTGAACCGGGCACTGGATCGGTTGGAATCGCCTGAGTAATCGGGTTCCGTACGGCGAGGGGTCCAGACCCTCGCTTTACGGGCTGGCGGATTCGGTCGTCAGGCCGATGCGGGTTAGAGGCATTCCTGTGCAGCGCGTTCGAGCCGGGATGGTCCGAACGTCGACGCCAGCAAGGTGCGTTCATACAAAAACACCTTGCCCTTGTAGGCCTCCAGTACATCGTTGGCAGCGACCTTGCTTGAAACCACAATTCGGTAGCTGCGCTGGGTTTCCGACACGGTTGTATTCAATGCATCTTCCTGCAGTTTCGGAAGAACGCAATGAGCGTACTCAGCAGGTGCTTTATTCGTCTGCAACGTCAGCGTCGGGTCGTTCGGTGTTGAGGCACAACCTGACAATAGCAAGGATGCGACGAGGGCCAGTCGAGTTGAAATCGTCATGCGCCGGTTCCGTTAGAAGCGTTTAGGTTGGGCGCGATTTTCCTTGTTTCCCGCCATCAACAGAACTTGTGATCGGTGATGGTGATTATTACTCGAACGAATAGTTGAAGCTTTTAGAGCCTGCCAGATCGCGAGCTAATCATCGGGAAAATGCGTTCGCACTGTAGGAGCTGCCGCAGGCTGCGAT
>NZ_JBOIBY010000327.1:0-3048 GCF_050739655.1 Pseudomonas sp.
TCCTTGGCCTGATGACGGCATGCGGTGGTGGAGAGAAAGGAGCAACCTCGGAGAGCGCTGAGCACGGGCATTCACACGAGTAACACCCTGAATAAAACAAGGCCGCATTTGCGGCCTTGTTTTGTATATTCACTCTTTACGCAACAACACCCTCGTCACCCGACGCTCCTCGACCTCCACCACAGACATGCTCCAGCCCTCCCAATTGAGCTTGTCTCCAATGACCGGCAGACGATCCAGCAAGCTCATGACCAACCCGGCCAGCGTCTGATAGTCATCAGTTGCTTTAGCCTGGAAATCGATATGCTCGCGAATCTGGCTGAGATTCAGCGCACCGCTGACGAGGAAGCCTCCATCTTCAGCAACGATGTTCGGGCCTTCAATTTCACTGGCGTCCGGCAGCTCACCCGCGATGGATTCGAGGATGTCGGTCATGGTGAGAATACCGATGAAGTCACCGAATTCGTTCACCACGAAAGCGATATGAGTTGACTCTTTACGCATCTGCTCCAGCGCATTGAGGATCGTGAAGTTGTCCAGTAGGTTGATTGCCTTGCGTGCCATGGTTTCCAGATTCGGCTGGTTACCTGCTAGCAGCTCTTTCAACAGCTCTTTCTTGTGGACGAAACCCAACGGCTCATCAACTCGCCCCTCCCGGATTAACGGCAACCTGGAGTACGACGAGTGCATCAGCGTTGTGCGGATTTCTTCTGAAGAGTCCGCCAAGTCAATGTGGTCGATTTCAGCACGCGGGGTCATGACACCGCGAATCGGGCGTTCTGCCAACTGAAGCACGCCACTGATCATGACGCGCTCTCGTCGATGGAAAACCTGATCGGCATCACCACCTGACAGCATGTCAGCGATTTCCTCACCGACTTCATCTGCACCCAACTTGTGGCCACCCAGCAAACGCATAACTGCATGCGCGGTACGCTCTCGCATTGGGCGACGCCCCTGCAAGCTCTTCTTACGGCGCGAGCGAGCCACCTGGTTGAACAGTTCGATCAAAATCGAGAAGCCAATCGCTGCGTAGAGATAGCCTTTCGGAATGTGGAAGCCTAAGCCCTCAGCCGTCAAGCTGAAGCCGATCATCATCAAGAAGCCCAGGCAGAGCATGATGACGGTTGGGTGTCCGTTGACGAAGTTGGTCAGTGGCTTACTCGCGATGATCATCAAACCGATGGAAATCACCACCGCGATCATCATGACGGACAGGTGTTCCACCATGCCCACAGCGGTGATCACCGCATCCAGCGAGAAGACCGCATCCAGCACCACAATCTGCGCCACGATAGGCCAAAACATCGCATAGGCCGCATTACCTGAGCGCTCGGACACATGTCCTTCAAGTCGCTCGTGTAACTCCATGGTCGCCTTGAACAACAGGAACACACCACCGAACAGCATGATCAAGTCTCGGCCCGAGAACGTCTTGTCGAATACTTCGAACAACGGTTCGGTCAGCGTCACCATCCAAGAGATGCTGGCCAGCAGGCCAAGGCGCATCAACAACGCAAGAGAGAGGCCAATGACACGGGCACGATCTCTCTGCTCGGGCGGCAGCTTGTCAGCCAAGATGGCAATGAACACGAGGTTATCGATGCCGAGCACCAACTCCAGCACGATCAGGGTCAGCAGGCCAAGCCATGCCGTAGGGTCAGCGATCCATTCCATAGGGATTATTCAATCTCTCAAAGAGTTAGGGTGAATGAACGATTTGCACGAACAACCGTATCCCTGCTCGAAAGAGGGGAATCTGTGTTGAGGGCAAAAGTAGCAGGAGAGAAAGACTTCTCGGAGCGAATGCAGGGAGGCGAATCTTTGGAGGTGACCCAATTCGCCTTGGGAAAGGTAAGCGTTGAGAATCTCAGAGACGGAATGTCGAGGTTCAGCGGCAGTAGAAAACGCGACCGACGCTTAATAGCAAAGTATGAATTGATGCAGGGTTCGGGGTGAAAAATACGACTGGGAGGCTCCAGAAGGGTGTTCATATAGACCTGAAAAAAATTGGGGATGAAATCATACAATGTTTCCGGGGGGCTCATGCGAGGAAATTATTACAATATCTGACAAAGGGATTACTTTGCCGGACGCATACATATCTACTAGCTTTATCTACGAGCTTCGACAGTGCTTCGGCATCGCAGCTGGCAGCGGCCATAAGCCCATTTGTACGCGACTCCTTGAGGGAAGAGACCGTGCTTGGCATGTGCCTCTTGGATTTACTCCTGATAATGATCCACTGCCCACCGGCAAGGAGTTGTTATGCGCGCCACGGCGTTTTCAGTCGGTGAACCTGCTCCTTGGTTCTACTGCCGCACTCAACTACGAGAGCGCTTTTGTTTCGACACTGTGGCCGGTCGGTATATAGTGATTTCTTTCTTGGGCTCTGCAGCACATCCTACATCCATTAAAATTTTGGAAGGTATTCGGGCTCATCGCCAGCGGTTCGATGATGATCAAGTCTGCTTCTTTGGTGTTTCCGTAGATCCAGATGATGAAAAGCTGAAGCGGGTAAAAGATTCGATACCTGGCATACGCTTCATCTGGGATTTTGATCGGTCAGTGAGTGAGCTCTACGACACATTGCAGCTAGACGGCAGCATCCGGCCAATAACCTATGTGCTAGACCCTGCGCTACGAGTCATGGCCGTCGTTCCGATAGAGGAGCCGGTTGACAACCACGTGCCCTCGCTAATGCGCTTTCTGGATAGATTACCCGCACTGGCTCCCACACATGTGGCCACTCCACACGCACCCGTCTTAGTGATTCCCCGTGTATTTGAGCCCGCGCTGTGTAAAGCGCTAATAAGTTACTACGACGAACGTGGCGGGGACGAGTCCGGGTTTATGGTGGATAGGTCGGGTAAGACCGTCCACATCACCGACCATAGCCACAAACAACGACGCGACTGCATAGTTGAGGACGAGGCTCTATCCAAAGCATGCTCGTTACGCATAACCAACCGTCTGGTTCCGGCTATACACCAAGCGTTCCAGTTCAATGCTACGCGGATGGAGCGCTATCTGGTGGCCTGTTACAGC
>NZ_JBOIBY010000328.1:0-3722 GCF_050739655.1 Pseudomonas sp.
GTGCCAGCCACATCACTTGTGAACGAAGCAAAACCTGTGGGGGGCGTGGCTTGCCCGCGAAAAGGCCGGTACATCCAATATCAATGGTGCCTGACACACCGCCTTCGCGGGCAAGCCTCGCGCCCACAGGTTCCTGTGCCAGCCACATCACTTGTGAACGAAGCAAAACCTGTGGGAGCGTGGCTTGCCCGCGAAAAGGCCGGTACATCCAAAATCTGCGGTGCCTGACACACCGCCTTCGCGGGCAAGCCCGCTCCCACAGGGGAATTGTGTGGTTCACGGATGGGTGTCTGTCTGGGGAAGTAGCTGCACGCCAAGGTATAGCGCGAGCATGCCGTCCAGTCGCAGTGGATCAACTCCGCTGAGCTCGGCTATCCGCTCCATTCGATAGCGCAAACTGTTGCGGTGAATCCCCAACGCATCGGCACAGGCCTGGCTCTGGCCATCGTGTTCGCACCAACTGCGCAACGTCGCCAGCAACTGGCCGTTGCTGTCCTTGGCGATGACTTTGCGCAATGGGTTAAGCAGTTCGTCGAGGGCGTCGTCGTTGCGATGCTGCCAGAGCATGACTGGCAGCCGATAACGGTTGAGGGTCAGCAAGCGCGAACGGGGCAAGACTTCGCGACCATAGGCGAGCAAGTCGCCGACGCGACCATAACAGCGCCGCAATCCCGTCATCCCTTCGGCCTGTCCACCCACGGCAATACGCAGGATGCTCCAGCCCAGGCCGTCGAGTTTCTCCAGCAATCGTTCATTCTCCACGGGCTGGTTGGCCGGTCGGCACCAGAGCAACGAGGTGTTAGCCGAACTCACGCACCAGCTGTCCGGGTAACGGGAACTGAGCCAGGCGCCCAGGGCTTCGACGGTTTGACCCGGCCTGTGGTCCATCCCCAACTCAAACAGGTACGGCACCCGGGCCATTCGTGGTTTCAAGCCCAGCTGTTGTGCTTCATCGATCAACCGCGGCGAATCACCGGCATCGCTGAGCAACAACGCCAGCAGATCGTCACAGCGCTGACGCCGCCATTGTTGCTCGGCCTGCTGATTGCGCTGGCCGACCAGCATCTCGGCGGTCATGCGCACCAACGCGGCGTAAGTGCGAAGTTGTTCTGGCTCGCCGGTAATGCCCAGCACGCCGATCAGACGCTGATCGAGCATCAACGGCAGGTTGATCCCGGGCTGCACACCCTTGAGATGAATCGCCGTTTGCGCGTCGATCTCGACGACTCGGCCGTTGGCCAACACCAGTTGTGCACCCTCATGCCGGGTATTGACCCGCTCCGGTTCGCCACTGCCGAGGATCAGACCCTGACTGTCCATGACATTGACGTTGTACGGCAGGATGGCCATCGCCCGGTCGACGATGTCCTGGGCAAGGTCGTGATCGAGTTCGAACATATCGGTGATCCTTGAAAGCGTGATGGCTGCGCGGTGGTTCATGATTCCACAGTATGACCGGGTCGTATTCGATATTTCGATTGGCTCCCTGGAATGATTCTGGTATCTGATTGAGCCTTCCCCACCGGCAAAAGGATTTCCTCATGAGCTATCGCACACTGGGTCATTCGGGCCTTCAAGTCTCCACCCTGACCCTGGGCACCATGATGTTCGGCGAACAGACCAGCACCGAAGATTCCTTGCGGATCATCGACAAGGCCTGGGACCAGGGCATCAATTTCATCGACACCGCCGATGTCTACACCAATGGCCGTTCCGAAGAGATCGTCGGCGAAGCGATCGCCAGCCGGCGTCACGAATGGGTGCTCGCCACCAAGGTCGGTTTTGGTCCGGTGGAAGGCGTGCCCAATCGCAGCGGCCTGAGTCGCAAGCACATGTTCAATGGCATCGACGCCAGCCTGACCCGTTTGGGCACCGATTACCTCGACCTTTATTACCTGCACCGTGAGGACCACAACACGCCGCTGGAGGTAACGGTGTCGGCCATCGGCGACCTGATTCGCCAAGGCAAGGTCCGCTATTGGGGCCTGTCCAATTACCGTGGCTGGCGCATTGCCGAGGTGATTCGCATCGCTGACAAACTAGGGGTCGACCGCCCGGTGATCAGCCAGCCGCTGTACAACATCGTCAACCGCCAGGCTGAATCCGAACAGATCACCGCCGCGCAAAACTACGGCCTCGGCGTCGTGCCCTACAGCCCGTTGGCTCGCGGTGTGCTCAGCGGCAAGTACGCACCAGACACGAAGCCGGATGCCAACAGCCGCGCCGGACGCCAGGACAAACGCATCCTGGAAACCGAATGGCGGGTCGAGTCCCTGCGTATCGCCCAGCAGATCCAGAAATACACACAGGAACGCGGCGTCGGCATCGTCGAATTCGCCATCGCCTGGGTGCTCAACAACAGCGCTGTCACCTCCGCCATCGTCGGGCCACGTACCGAAGAACAGTGGGATGCCTACACTAAGGCGCAGGCGGTGAAGATTACGGCTGAGGATGAAGCGTTCATTGATGCGCTGGTGACGCCGGGGCACGCGTCGACGCCGGGGTTCAATGACGTGAGCCATTTTGTGTCGGGGCGCAGACCGCGTAGTGCTTGAGATTGATCGCATTGTAGGAGCGAGCTTGCTCGCGAAAGACTTGAAAATACCGCGTTTACCCCGCTAGAAGAGCGGTATCGTTAACCACCATCGCGAGCAAGCTCGCTCCTACAGGGGTTTTGAGATTGGCCGGGGATTGTTGTAAATATTGATCACCCGGCCAATATTCACCACAAAAACCGCGTATCCTCCGCACCCCGTTTTCTCTTCAACCTCGCGAGGACAGTTTGTCTAAAGGTATCGCTCTATCGGTTTCAGCCTCGACGCTGTTTGCCGTCATGTATTACTACACATCGCTGCTCACGCCCTTGAGCGGCGTAGAAATTTTCGGCTGGCGGATGCTGTTTACCGCGCCCTGCATGACCGTGTTCATGATCGTGTCCGGTGAGTGGCGGCGCGTGGTTGCCCTGCTGCGCCGGTTCAGTGCGCAACCGAAGTTGATTCCGGGGTTGATCCTCTCGTCAGCCCTACTGGGCGCTCAGCTCTGGTTGTTCATGTGGGCGCCACTGAACGGTTACAGCCTCGATGTTTCGCTGGGCTACTTTCTGCTGCCCCTGGCCATGGTACTGACCGGGCGCATTGCCTACGGCGAACGCCTGTCGTACCTGCAAAAAGTCGCGGTGTTCTTCGCAAGCCTCGGGGTACTCAATGAGCTGTATCAGGTCGGCGGATTCTCCTGGGCCACGCTGGTTGTGGTCGTGGGCTATCCGCTGTATTTCGTGCTGCGCAAATGGCTGAAGTCCGACAACCTCGGCGGACTCTGGATGGACATGGCCCTGATGCTGCCAATCGCCTATTGGTTCGTGCAGGGTGGCGAGCAAGGTTTCGCCGTCTTCGATCAGCACCCGGCGCTGGCCTGGCTGATCCCGCTGCTCGGGCTGATTAGTGCGTCGGCGCTGGTGGTCTACATCATCGCCAGTCGCTTGCTGCCGTTCAGTCTGTTCGGTTTGTTGAGTTACGTGGAGCCGGTGTTGTTGCTCGGCGTCGCGCTGTTGCTGGGGGAAAGCATCAAGCCAACCGAATGGCTGACTTACATTCCGATCTGGCTGGCGGTGGTGGTGCTGGTGTTTGAAGGGTTCAAGCATCTGATGCGGCATCGCAGGTCATAAAAACAAAAGATCGCAGCCTGCGGCAGCTCCTACATGAGACCTGTGTAGGAGCTGCCGC